>DAIQNS010000297.1:0-2562 GCA_036788315.1 Alteraurantiacibacter sp.
TTTGCCCATAACGAGCAGACGATGCGCATCCTGATGCGGCTCGACAGCCCCTATATCGGGGTGACCGGGCTCAATCTGAGCTGGGAACTGCTCGAAGGGCTCGCCAAGCACAATGGCCCGGTCAGCCAGCCGGGCTGGGCGCTTGCCGAACTCGACGCAGCCTTTCCGCTCGATCTTGCCAAATGGCCCTCGCTCGAAGCGCAGGTGGCCGCGCTGGCGGACGATATTGCCTATGACAATCACGATATCGATGACGGGGTGCGCGCGGGTTTTCTGTCGATCGATGATCTTCTGACGCTCGATTTCCTTGCCGAATTGTGGAGCGATATCAGCGTGCGTCATCCGCAGGCCTCGCCGCAGGAGCGGCTGCGCGAACTGGTGCGCACGCAGATCGGGATCATGGTCAACGATCTCCTCGAGACGACCCGCGCGCGGCTTCACGGCATCGAGACAATCGCGCAAATCCGCGGCGCGGGCGGGCCAGTCGCCGGGTTCTCGCCGCAGATGGCCGAGCGCGAACGCCGGCTGAAGCGGTTTCTCTACGACAAGCTCTATTATCACGAGGACCAGCTCGCCACCGCACGGCGCGCGCGCGAAGTGATCGCCAAGCTCTATGCCGCTTATGATCAGGACCCGGCGCTCATGAGCTGTGACTGGGCCAATGGCCTGCCGCGCGATGAGCCCGCGCGCGGGCGCCACATTGCCGATTTTATCGCCGGGATGACCGACAGCTACGCGATGCGGCAATATCGCGGCATCTTCGGCAGCGTGCCCGAGGGGCTGCGCAATGTCTAGGCGGCGCGTCATGCTCGTCGGCGCCACAGGCCTGATCGGGCGCGAAGTGATCACGCGCGCAGCCAACTTGCCTGATATCGCGCTCCTTGGCCTTGCCCGTAGCGAAATGGACATGCCCGCGGGCGCCCGCTTCGAACTGCTGCTCGCCGATCCTGCCGATTGGGATCAGGCCGTGACGACGATCAAGCCCGAGGCGGTGATTTGCGCGCTCGGCACCACGCGGCGCAAGGCGGGGAGCAATGAGGCGCTGCGCAAGGTCGATCATGATCTTGTTCTCCAGGTCGCGCAGGCCGCGCGGCAGCAAGGCGCGGAGCACTTCGTGCATGTCTCTTCGGTCGGCGCGGACATGGCTTCGCGCAACCCCTATCTGCGCACCAAGGGCGAGACCGAGAGGGATTTGCAGAAAATGCGTTTCCGGCGGCTCGATGTGCTGCGCCCGGGCCTTTTGCGCGGCGAGCGGAAAGGCGATTTCCGGCCAGGTGAAAGCATTGCCGCGCTGCTCAGCCCGCTGACCGATCTTGCGTTATGGGGAAGCTGGACGCGCTTTCGCTCGATTTCGGCAGGAGACGTGGCGGTTGCGCTGTTGCAGGCAACGCTCGAACGGCCAGGGGGCGCCTTCGCCTATCAGAACGAGGGCATTCACCGGCTGCGCGCGCAGTTCGAGCGGGGGCGCTAGGATTTGGCGCGCCTGTGCGGTGAGGCGGCTGCATTGTTGGCCGATCCGATCGAGGCAGCGCCGCATCCTGTTCCCAGCGCGATCTCTTCGGTCTATCAGATGGTTATTGGCTCGCTCGTTGCGGGCATTTGGTCGTGCCTTGGCGCGCGGCAGGAGAATGAATGATGTGGGATGGATTGTTTGGCGCAGCGAACCTTCTGGCGCTGATCATGTGGGTGGTGCTGATCCTCGCGCCGCGTCGGCCGCTTAGCGAAGCAGTGGTGATGTATGGCGGGGCGGGCTTGTTGTGCGCCGCTTATGCGGTGCTGATCACGCTGGTCGTATCGGGCCTTGTCGATCCGGTGCCGCTGCCCGGGGCGGGTGGCGGCGGCTTCATGTCGGTCCCCCATGTGCGCGCCCTGTTCATGAGCGATGGCGGCGTGACGATCGGCTGGATTCACTATCTTGCCTTTGACCTGTTCGTCGGGCTGTGGATCGCCAAGGACGCCGATGCCAAGGGCTTTTCGCGTCTGCTGCAGGCGCCGATCCTGGTGCTCACATTTGTCGCCGGGCCATTTGGCTTGTTCCTCTGGCTGATCATTCGCGAACGCCGGGCAAGATATGCTCCGGGAGCGATCCGGTCCGAACTGCGCCGATGAGCGAAGGCTTGCGCCTGCCGGTCATCGGGCGTGAAACAGCGGCAGCCATCAAGGGGATCGCAATTCTCTTGATGCTCGCGCATCATCTGTTCGGGCTGCCCACGCTGATCAGGGAGCCTGCGAGCTATATAGCGACGGTTCCCGGCTTGCCGCTCGAATACTGGATCGGGCGTTTCGGCAAGATTTGCGTGAGCGTGTTCCTGCTGTTGAGCGGATACGGCTTTGCTCTTGGCTATGCGAAGGGAGGCCTGCCTCCCTCGTGGCGCTATTTCGCGAACAAGGCGCTGCGCTTCCTGTTCGCTTACTGGCCCTATTTCCTTCTCGCGCTGGGCGTGGGGCTGGCCTTTTTTCAGGAGCGGCTGCCCAACGGCAATTGGCGCTTTCCGAAGGATTTCATCAGAATTTTGCTCAACGCGTTAACCCTCAAGAACACCATGGCTTTCGAATGGTGGT
>DAIQNS010000298.1:0-1730 GCA_036788315.1 Alteraurantiacibacter sp.
AAGCTTTTTCACAGAGCAGTATGGCGGGCCCAAGGTGCGGCTTGTGGTGCTGCCCGAATATCTGTTCACCTCCTTCCCCGAAGGCGTGTCGATCCCCGACTGGGCCAAGCTCGCCGGGTTCGACCATGATGGGCCCGAATATGAAGCGCTGTGCGCAATGGCGCAGCGGCTCGGGCTGTTCATCTCGGGCAACGCCTATGAGCGCGATCCGCATTTCCCCGATTTCTATTTCCAGACCTGCTTCATCATATCCGATAGCGGCGAAGTAATCCTGCGCTACCGGCGCCTCATCTCCATGTTCGCGCCCTCTCCGCATGATGTGTGGGACGCCTATCTCGATCATTATGGCGCGCACAGCATCTTTCCCGTCGCCGATACCAGCATCGGGCGGCTCGGCGCGATTGCGAGCGAGGAAGTGCTCTATCCTGAAATCGCGCGGATGCTCGGGCTTCAAGGCGTCGAGGTGCTGGTGCACAATTCCTCCGAAGTGGGCTCGCCGCTTACCACCCCCAAGGACATCGCCAAGCAGGCGCGTGCTTTCGAGAACGGCGCCTATCTCGTTTCGGCCAATACCGCCGGGATCGACAGCCCCGGCTTGCCAGCGCAAAGTGCCGACGGGGGCAGCCGGATCGTCGACTATGCAGGCAAGATCATCGCGCAGGCCGGCTACGGCGAGACGATGACGGCAGCGGCTATTCTCGATCTCGCCGCGCTGCGCCAGATGCGGCGCACGCCTGCCATGCTCAATTCGCTCGCGCGGCAAAGGCCGGGCCTGTTCGCGCAAGGCTACGCCGATGCGGCGGACAATTTCCATCGTCCCGGGGGAATGATGGAGAAGGGCCAGTCCGAAGTGCCGCCGCGCGACTATTTCAAACGCGCGCAAGCAGCCGTGATCGAGCGTCTGGCAAAGGCAGGGATAATCTGATGAACCATCGCAATGTTACCGGCAAGATCCGCTACACTTCGGAAAAGCCAGGCCGGGAAGGCCAGGAGCGCGGGCGCGAGAGCTTTCGCTTCACGCATCATCAGGATGGCTCTGTCATCATGAGCGCGCATTGCGAGATCGAGGAGCCCGAACCTACGGTCATGCGCGACATCATCTGCCATATCGGGCCGGACCGCAAACCGCACAATCTGCTGGTGCACCTCACGCTCGGCGACCAATTCCTTGGCTCGGGCTGGATGCGCTATGATCAGGAAAGCGATCAGATCACCTGCGAGAGCTTTGGCCCCACAATCGGCCGCAATTCCGAAACGCGCGCCGCCGGTGCGTTCACCGCTTTTGGCACGCACCCGGTTGTCGGCGATGGTTTTTCGACGCGCATGATGGACATCACGGGCGGCCCTGGCAGCCGCGAGACCTTGCGCTTCTTCCTCCCCTCGCCCGATCATCGCGGCGCCACGCCGCCGCAGATTGCCGAGGTCTCGATGGTGATGGAATATGCGGGCGAAGAGGAAATGACCGTTGCAGCGGGCACTTTCGCCTGCCGCCATTACCGCTACGTCGATGAAAGCGATGAAGGCATGGGCGGCACCACGCATCCCGATTTCGACATGTGGGTAACCGCGGATGATGACAGCATTCTCGTTTACGGCGCGATCGACGGTTACATGATGAACCGCTACGAACTCATCGAACTGGATCGCTGAGCCTGCCATCATGAGTGAGACCTACCGCGCCATCGAGCAATACCGCATTGCCGAAAGCTTTGCCGAAGCAGTGCGGATCG
>DAIQNS010000298.1:1740-2010 GCA_036788315.1 Alteraurantiacibacter sp.
ATCGTGGAATTGCCGATCACGCCGCCCGGCCATGGCGAAATCCGCGTGCGCAACACATGGTGCGGCATCAACGGCATTTTCGACCGCCAGCTTGCGCGCGGCATGGTCGATTATCTCAACATCGCAATGCCCACATTCGTCGGTGTGGAAGCGGTCGGGGTGGTCGAGGATATCGGCGACGGGGTGAGCGAGTTCGCGATTGGCGATCTGCTGGGCGCGGAGGCCTTTGATGTTGTTGCGGCAGATGACCCGCTGCTCGATGCCGAAGGG
>DAIQNS010000298.1:2020-2490 GCA_036788315.1 Alteraurantiacibacter sp.
CCTCGCCCATCCAGATCTTGAGCATCAGCTCGCGCGAGATGATCACCGCGCCGGTGGACAATTTCGTGGCTGTGCCGAAAGCCGACGCTGAATGTCTGACGCTGGCCTCATCGGGCGTTGCGGCATGGCTCGGGCTGACGCTCGCAGGCGAGCTGAAAGCGGGCGAAGTGCTTCTCGTCACGGCGGCTGCGGGCGGGCTTGGCCATCTCGATGTGCAGATCGGCAAGGCGCTGGGCGCGCATGTCGTGGCGATTTGTGGCGGCGCAAAGAAGGCCGCACTCGTCAGGGAACTCGGCGCAGACCGCGTGATCGATTATCGCAGCGCGGATGTCGGCGCGGTGCTGGCGGAGGAATATGCCGACAGGATCGATGTCGCGATCGACACGGTCGGCGCGCTCGGGGTGCCGAGCCTCTTCGGCAACGCGCCGCTCTTCAGCCGCCGCCACCGGTTCCACGACACCGATCTCTCG
>DAIQNS010000299.1:0-450 GCA_036788315.1 Alteraurantiacibacter sp.
GGCGCAAAACCGTTACAAGTCCATATCGTTTCCACTGGCAGGGCATTACCATCGAGGCGACCTACACACCGCGCATGTTCAACGCCATCGCCCATCTTCAAATCCACAGTATCGCGCCCGACCGCGCGCCATTACCCATCAGCTCCGAAGGCTGGCGTTCGTATTTCCATCCCATGGGAACCATCGAGGCGCATGGCGGCGACGTGGTCGCGCAGGTGACAGCATGGCTGGACGAAGAAACAACCTCGCCCGAATGGCAGGCGCATCTTGCGCGTTCGAAGCAGGGTGAATTGTTCGGATAGCGCCAACGGGAAACTGCGGATTTCACGCCGCGCTGAAACGCAGGCTAATCCCCAAATTATTCTACACAGTTCCTACACAGGCCAAAACACGACTTTTTTCGTGTTATATTCCATATCTTTGGACAAATCCAAAGATTTGGAGCGGGCG
>DAIQNS010000299.1:460-2483 GCA_036788315.1 Alteraurantiacibacter sp.
CCCCAACCTTGGCAAGGTTGTGCTCTACCCCTGAGCTACGCCCGCTCACTGGCGTCAATCCGAAAGTATGTCTGTCGGATGAGGAGCGGCGCGGTTAGCACCGCGTCTCGCCCCTCGCAAGAGGGAAATCGCGGCAATGCAGTCCGCTATGTGCCATTTCCCGCCTCACGCCAGTTTCCCCTTCAAAAATGCAAAGAAAGCGCCACATTGGCCGCTCACAGCAAAGCAGGCAGCAGGAGCAGGCAAACTTGGCAAGCATGGGCCTCAACATCGACGAGCAGAAAGCCGTTGAAAGATTTCGCACGCAAGTTGTCGAGCCGAGCCGCGACAAACTCGTCATTCTCGATTTCTGGGCCGAATGGTGCGGACCGTGCAAGGCGCTTACGCCGGTGCTGGAAAAAGTGGCTGCCGAATATGCCGACAAGGGCGTGATGCTCGCCAAGGTCAATGTCGATGAGGAAAAGTTCATCGCCAGTCAGTTCCAGGTCCAGTCGATCCCCACAGTCTATGCGATCTTCCAGGGCCAGCCCGTTGCCGACCTGACCCCGGCGCGCACCGAAACGCAGCTGAAAGCGGCGCTCGACGAAATCCTCAAGCAGCTTCCGGTGAAAGCCGGCGCAGGCGGCGAGGACGATGGCCCGGCGCCCGATATTGACCAGCTTATCGCCATGGGCGAGGCAATATTGGGCGAGGGCGATCATCAGCGTGCGGTCGGCATTTTTGCGCAGATCGCGCAGATGGCACCCGACAATGCCGCTGTGCAGGGCGGCCTGCTGCGCGCGCTGATCGCAGCGGGAATGATCGAGGAAGCGCGCGAAGCGCTCGCCCGCGTGCCCGAGGCGATGCAGGGCGATCCGGCGATTGCCCAGGCGAAAACGCAGCTCGAACTCGCGAGCGCACCGCCTGTCGATGAGGGCGAACTCGCCAATCTGCGCGCGGCGGCCGAAGCTGCGCCCGAGGATATGGATGCGCAGATGGCCTACGCCGAAGCCGCCTTTGCCGCGCGCGCGCGCGACGATGCTTCGGCCACGCTCCTGGCGATGATAGCGCGCGATCCGGAATGGAACGAGGGTGCCGCGAAAGCGAAGCTGCTGCAATTCTTCGAAGCTGTCGGCCTTGAAGATCCCTGGGTGGCAGGCGAGCGGCGCAAGCTGTCACTGATCCTTTTCGGATGACGATCAAGCGCCTCTCGATTTTCCCGCTGCCCGGGGTGATCCTGTTTCCCGGGCTGCAATTGCCGTTGCATATCTTCGAGCCGCGCTACCGCGAGCTCGTCGGCTCGGCGCTGGCGAGGGATCGGCGCATCGCGATGATCCAGCCACAGGAGAGCGTCGAGGGTGCGCCGCTCTTTTCGGTCGGCTGCGTGGGCAAGATCGAGGATGTCGAGGCTTCGGATGACGGGCGCTACAATATCGTGCTCACCGGCGAAGCGCGCTTCCGCTTGATCAGGGAACTCGATGTGACAACGCCCTTTCGCCAGATCGAGGCCGAGCTGATGGAAGAACCAATCCAGGAAGTTCTCAGCCTTGGCGAACGCGCGAGTTTCGAGCGCGAGGCGCGCCGCTTTGCCGATGCGCAAGGCTATGCGATCGACTGGGATTCGGTGGCGCAGCTTGACGATGTCTCACTCATCAACGGCGTCTCGCAAATCGCGCCGTTCGATGCTGCCGCCAAGCAAGGCCTGCTCGAAGCGCCCGACATCAAGGAGCGCTGCGAAATGCTGGTGCAATTGATGGAATTCTACGGTCGCGGTGATCCGGACGAGGGCCGGGTGACTTTGCACTAGTTTGTTTTGCGCTCGCCCATCCGGGCAAGCGTCCTCGGTGCTGATCCCTCCGCTGCGCTGCGGGGCACCTTCGGACGGCCGGTGGGCCTTGCGGCTTGCTGACGAGCCGGGGCGCGCTCTTGGGGTTGCACGAGCCCGTCGAACCGCGCCAGTTCGCGATGATGCGCAGCTTCTAATCGCCTTCGAGCGCGCGGTGGCCGTCCTCGGGGTCGATCCGCATCGCCTCGCTGATCAGCC
>DAIQNS010000300.1:0-2476 GCA_036788315.1 Alteraurantiacibacter sp.
CGAAGCGATTGCTGCGGATGACACGCGGCGTGAAGAAGTGCTGCGCGATGCGCGGCGCGCGCTGGATAACGGGCCCTATTCGGTCACCGACAAGCCCGCGATTGTGCCCGGCGGCACGGCAAACCATTACGCCTCGATCGGGCCGTACTGGTGGCCAGATCCTTCGAAGAAGGACGGTCTCCCCTATACAAGGCGCGACGGGGACGTGAATCCGGAGCGCAGCGGCCCCGAATTCGACAAGAACCGGCTGAGCCAGTTGGGCAGCGATATGGAAGCGCTTGCGCTCGCCTATTACCTTACCGGCGAAGAACGCTATGCCGAGCATGCGGCCAGCTTGCTGCGCGCCTGGTTCATCAATCCCGAAACGCGCATGTTGCCCAATATGGACTTCGCGCAAGGCATCCCCGGGCGTGTGCAAGGGCGCGGCGAGGGGATTATCGAGGCGTCCGATTTCTCGACCATAGTCGAAGCGGTCGGCCTGCTGACGTCTTCTGCGGCCTTGTCGTCAAACGATCACGCGCAGCTGCGCCAATGGTACGCCGATTTTGCGATGTGGATGGCGACCAGCGAAATCGGCGAGGAGGAAATGCAAAAGACCAACAATCACGGCCTCTTCTATGACTTTTATCTCGCCCATTTCGCGCTTTTTGCAGGTTTGGACAGCGTGACCGCCAGCGTGGTTGACGCCTTTCCGCAGTTTCGTCTCGCCACGCAGATGGACCGTCAGGGGCGTTTCCACGAAGAACTCGGGCGCACGCGCAGCTGGCATTATTCCAATTATGCCGTTGCCGGGGCGGCGCGGCTTGCCACTATCGGCGAATGCGTGGGCAAGGATTTGTGGACCTCACCGGCCGCGAGTGACGGGCGCAATCTGGAAAGCGCGCGGCTCTTTCTTGACCGTTACGCAGGTAACGTCGGCGCATGGCCATTCCCCGATACCGATCTCAAAGCGGGGCGGCTCGACCGCATGGAGGCGGGCCATACTCTCGTGCGTACACTCTATGCAGGCGCAGCGGCAGAGGGCGCGCCGCAACTCCCCTGATCCGCCAATGCGCGAATTTCGCATGATTTGATCCTGATCAAAGACCTCGCTCGCCAAACGCGGCACTGCCCTGCTGGATGTGATGCACTGTTCGCATTGCACAGGGGGGATTGGTGGTATCGGCATGATTGGCGAGCAAGCGTTCGAAACCTTTATGCGCGCCGCGTTCGCGGTCGAGCCGGGCGGCAGGATCGGCAGTCAGCTTGAGCATATCTGGGCGGGGCATTCGCTCCTGCGCGGGGACAGCGCCGGGCTTGACGAGCACCGCGACAAGATCGTCTATATTGCCAATGGCGCAACCAAGCTGTGCGCGCAGGGCTCGTGTTCGCGCGCGCAGATTGTCGCGTTCCATTTCGGCGGCGACATCGTTTCCATTCCGGCCGATGGTACGCATTCCTATCGATTGACCGCGCTCGTCCAGACCGACATCCTCGAATTTCCCGCACGCGAATTCTTCGACTGCGCCTCGCGCGAGAACGCTATGGCGCGCTCCTTGTTCGACCGCCTGCCCGCCGCGCTGCACCGCTGCCGCGACAAGACCGTCGCGCTGGGCTGCAAGAACGCGACCGAGCGCATGGCCGGCTTCCTGTGCACGATGGCGCAGCGGATCGGACGGCTCGAGCGCAATTGTGGCACACTCGATCTGCCGATGTCGCGCCGCGATATCGGGGATTCGCTGGGCCTTACGATCGAGACGGTCAGCAGACAGATTGGCGCATTGAAGGATGCAGGCCTGATCGAAACGTCCGGCCGATCCAGGATCGACCTGCTCGATCTTGCCAGCCTCGAGACGCGTGCGGGCCATGCCATTCAATCCCACACGGACAATATCGACCTGATTGCGCGACCTTTGCGCAAAATTGATCTCGATCAAAGCGCGCAATCCTGCGCGGCCGTATCTCACTAAGCGAAATACAGGGGATTTGCGTTATGGAAGGCGTGCTTGGCCGGGTCGGTCTGTGGTTTGTCATTTTGCTGCTGGCGTTTGGCGCCTATGTCGGCGCTCAGGATCCGGGCTTTGCTGTGCATGCCGTGATCGTTGCCATGGTGGCAGCAGGATTGCTGCTCGTCACGGTAATGCGCTACGATCCGCTCAGCGCGGCGCAGAGCATCTTCAAGATGCCGCCGGGGCCATCGCGCTATGATGACGATGTGATCCGCTGGGGCATGATCGCCACGGTGTTCTGGGGTCTTGCGGGCTTGCTCGCGGGCCTGGTGATCGCCTTGCAACTGGTATTCCCCGAACTCAATTTCGAGCCATATCTGAATTTTGGCCGCCTGCGTCCGCTGCATACTTCGGCAGTGATCTTCGCGTTCGGCGGCAATGCGCTCATCGCCACCAGCTTCTACGTCGTGCAGCGCACCTGCCGCACCACGCTGGCTTTCCCGGCGCTCGCGCGGTTTGTGTTCTGGGGCTATCAGCTGTTCATCGTG
>DAIQNS010000301.1:0-2475 GCA_036788315.1 Alteraurantiacibacter sp.
TGTATCAGCGATTCGCGCGCGTCGACATCGAGGTGGTTGGTCGGCTCGTCGAGGATCAGGAGATGCGGCGCATCGCGGGTGATGATGGCCAGCGCGAGGCGCGCTCGCTCCCCGCCCGAAAGCTTCTCGACGCGCGTTTCCGCACGCGCTCCGGAAAAGCCGAATCGACCCAATTGCGCACGCACTGCGCCCGGCGTCTTGCCGTCCATTGCCCGCGCCATCAACGCAAGCGGCGTCTCGCCTTCGGGCAGTTCCTCGACTTGATACTGGGTGAAATAGCCCACCTTCATCTTGCCTTGCGCATTCATCGCGCCTTCGCGCGGCTGCATTTCGGAAGCGAGCAGGCGCGCGAGCGTGGTCTTGCCATTGCCATTGCGGCCCAAGAGCGCGATCCGGTCATTGGCATCGATTCGCACATTCAGCCGCTGGAGCACGGGCGGCGCTTCGCCATAACCGACCGCTGCATCGTCGAGCGAAATCATCGGTGAGCGCAGTTCGGGCGGATCGGGGAAATCGAAGCTGAGCGTTGGGTCTTCCATCAAGGCCGCGATCGGCTGCATCTTGGCAAGCATCTTGGCGCGCGATTGCGCCTGTTTGGCAGTCGAGGCGCGGGCGCTGTTGCGCGCGACATAATCCTGCAGGCGCGCGCGCTGTGCATCCTGCGAGGCCTTGGCTGATGCGAGCTGTGCGGCGCGCTCGGCGCGTTGTTTCTCGAAGGCATCATAGCCGCCGGGATAGAGCGTCAGCTTGCCGCCTTGCAGATGCAGGATGTGATCGACCACCTTGTTGAGCAGATCGCGCTCGTGGCTGATCACGACCAATGTTGCGGGATAGCTCTTGAGGAAATCCTCCAGCCACAAGGTCGCCTCGAGGTCGAGATGGTTCGAAGGCTCGTCGAGGAGGAGAATCTCCGGCTCGGAGAACAGCAGCGCGCCCAGTGCCACGCGCATTTTCCACCCGCCCGAAAAACTGTCGATCGGGGCTTCCTGCATCGCCTCGTCAAAGCCAAGACCGGAAAGGATCTTGGCCGCTCTGGCAGGCGCGCTGTAGGCGTCAATGGCCAGCAGCCGCTCGTAGACCTCGCCCATCCGGTCGACATCCGCGCAAGTCTCGGCCTCTGCCATCAGCGCCGCGCGTTCCTTGTCGGCGGCGAGCACAAGCTCCTGCGGGGTGGCCGAACCGCTCGGCGCTGCCTGCGCAATATAGCCGATGCGCGCGCCCGAGGGCTTGGAAATCTCGCCATCGTCAGGATCGATCTCGCCGATGATCGCCTTCATCAGCGTGGACTTGCCCGCGCCATTGCGCCCGATAAGGCCGACGCGCGCACCCTGCGGCACAGTCGCGCTGGCATGTTCGAGGATGGGCCGGCCACCAAGCCGGACAGTAAGACTATCAATCGAAAGCATGCGCGCGCCCTTAGCAGCGCTTTGCCAGCTTCCCAATACATTCGCACACGCCTATCGGATAAGGATGGATATGCATGACATGCTGCAACGCTATTTCGGGACGGCGGACCTTGCCGGGATCGACCCCGCGATGGTTCCTGCCGGGACCGAAAGGATGCTCGTTGATCTCGGGCTGGAAACCGATGCCTCGCGCCGGTTTGCCTTGTGGAGCATGCTTTACATGTTCGATGCCGCGCCCGATCTCGATGTCGTTTTCAAGGATGCAGACGAGCGCGATGCGGCGCGCAATCTCATGGATATGATGGCGCGCGAAGGCTCTTCGCCCGCCCCGGATTAGCGGGCGAACAATAATCGGGAGCCAAACGCGCTTTTCTACGCTATAGGCCGCCCCTGTGCCGCCATGCGGCCCCGATCCCCGATGCGGTTTCATCATCATCACACGTCCGCAGGCCGACATTCCGGCGCTGCGCTCCTGCCTATCTGAAAGCCCGTTTGCATGACATTTCCCGATCTTCTCCCCGGTCTTGCCGAAGCTCTTGCCGAACGCGGCTATGCGGCGCCCACTGCCGTTCAGGCGGCCGTGATGGAACCCGAGGCGCAAGGCCGCGATCTGGTGGTCTCGGCGCAGACCGGCTCGGGCAAGACCGTGGCTTTCGGCCTCGCCTTTGCCGCGCAGGTGCTCAACGAGGAGGGGCGCGTGCGCTCCACCCGCGCGCCATCGGCGCTGGTGGTTGCCCCCACGCGCGAACTTGCCTTGCAGGTCAGCCGCGAACTCGCCTGGCTCTTCCAGAAGTCCGGCGCGCGCATTGCCACCTGTGTGGGCGGGATGAATCTATCGCAGGAACGCAGCGTGCTCAAGGGCGGGGCGACCATCGTGGTCGGAACGCCGGGGCGTCTGCGCGATCATCTCGAACGCGGCGCGCTTGACCTTTCCGCGCTGGCTGCGGTGGTGCTCGATGAAGCCGATGAAATGCTCGACATGGGCTTTCGCGAGGAGCTCGAAGGCATTCTCGATGCAACGCCCGATACGCGCCGCACACTGCTGTTCTCGGCCACGATGCCGCGCCCG
>DAIQNS010000302.1:0-2469 GCA_036788315.1 Alteraurantiacibacter sp.
ATTCCACCGCGCCCATTTCGCGCAAATACATGCGCACGGGATCATCGGTGCGCTCGCCGGTGGAGGCGGCCTTCTTCTTCTCGGGGACGTGTTTCTTGTCCTCGTCCTCTTCATCGTCATCGGCAGGCACGATTTCCTCGGGGCCGTCTTCCTCGTCCTGCGCATCCTCGTCGCTCTCGACGATCTGGACTCCCATTTCGGAGATTGCAGTCTGGATATCCTCGATCTGGTCAGGGCTCATCTGCTCCGAAGGCAAAGCTTCGTTCAGCTCATCATAGGTGATGTAGCCCTTGCGCTTGGCCTTCGCGATAAGCTTCTTGATCGACGATTCATTGAGATCGATCAGGGGGGCATCTTCGCTGGCGACTGCCTTGGATTTGGTCTTGGCCTTCAACGCCATAATCTGGTTTCAATCCGTTTCCTGTCCAAGGGCATCGGGTTCTGCCGCCCCCGGCTTTAACTCTGACTGTGCCGCATAAGCGGCACGTTTCCTGGCCATTTGCCCGATACGCTGCTCAATTTCCAGCTTTCGTTTGCGCAAGCGTTGTTGCTCGGCAAACGCAGTCTCTGGATCGTCATCGAACCGAGCTATGGCCGCACGAATAGCTGCCTCAAGAGCCGGTCTTTCAACCAGAAGGGCGATCGCTTCTGCCAGATCCTCGCGCGCCTCGACCGGATCGGAGCCTTCGACGAGGAAGGAGAAACGGGTGTTATCCGGTGGCGGCAGGATTTGCCTGTCTTCTGTTATGGGGGAAATTGCGCCGTCTTCAAGGGCCTGAGCGGTATCGAGCAGGATATCTACAGATTTTCCAAGCGAGGCATCAAGGGCGGCAAGGCGCAGGAGACTATCGGCATGGCGATGGATTTCTGCCGGATGGCGCGCCAACCCGGCAAGCACAGCGTGACCAAGCATATCGCGAAAGGCGCCGCTTGCAGCCTTACGCAGACGCGCGGCGACCTGTGGAGTCGAGCGCCCCCGTGAGGCAACAGGCGGCGCACCGCGTGTGAATTCGCGCTTGGGAAATGCGAAATTGCCATACAGTTCGAGCAGATCACGCCGGTAAAGCGAGCGGATGTCGGGATGCTGTATAGTATCGACATGGGCGAGCAGGCGCGCCTTCAGGCCCGCTTTGTCCTCGGGGGAATTGAGCGGCTGCGCTGCGTGCTCATGGTTCCAGATCACCTCGAGCATGGGGGAGGGTGTATCAATCAGCCTCCGCATTGCCGCTTCGCCGTCACGGCGGATCAGATCGTCAGGGTCCATTCCGGTGGGCAAAACCACGATCTCGAGCGAACAGCCCGGTCGCAGCATCGGTAACGCGCGCTCGACCGCCCGCATGGCGGCGCGTTGACCCGCCGCATCGCCATCAAAACACAAGACAGGTTTGTCCGCCATGCGCCAGAGCATTTCGAGCTGCTGCTCGGTCAGCGCTGTTCCCATCGGCGCGACGGCATCGGCAAAACCGGCGGCGGCAAGCGCGATCACATCCATATAACCCTCGGACACGATCACCCGCCCCGTCTGGCGCGAGGCGGCGGCGGCGCGGTGGATATTGTAGAGCGAGCGGCCCTTGTCGAACAGCGGGGTGTCGGGGCTGTTGAGATATTTGGCAGCGCCCTCGCGCGCCTCCAGAATGCGCCCGCCGAAGCCGATCACACGCTGCCGCGCATCCTGAATGGGCAGCATCAGCCGCCCGCGAAACCGGTCATAGGGCTCCTTGCCCTCAACCGTGATGCGCAGGCCCGCCTCAATCAGCAGCGCCTCGTCAAACTGGCCCAGTGCATTCTTCAAGGCCTGCCGCCCATCGGGTGCAAAGCCGAAGCCGAACTCGCGAACCGTGCCCTCATCAAAGCCGCGCCGTGCCAGATAATCGCGCGCCGCTGTGCCTTCGCCCGATTGCAGATTGCGCACGAACCAATCCTGCGCGGCGGCGGTAACATCGTGCAGCCCGGCGCGCTGTTCGGCCTGCTTTGCCGCGCGAGGATCAGGGGCGGGCACATCCATCCCCGCCTCGGCGGCAAGCTCCTTCACTGCATCCATAAATGGCAAGCCGTGCTGTTCGATCAGCCAATCGATCGCCCCGCCATGCGCGCCGCAGCCAAAGCAGTGATAAAAGCCCTTCTGGTCGTTGATCGTGAAGCTGGGCGTTTTCTCGCTGTGGAACGGGCAGCAGGCTTTCCACTCTCGCCCGGCGCGCGTGATCTTGGTCGTACGCCCGATCAGCGCGGACAGCGTGATCCGGCTTTTGAGTTCATCCAGCCATTGCGGTGAGAGCGCCATGCCATAGAGATGCGCTGCAGCAAGGTTCAATTCAAGCCAAGCTGTGGATCAGTCTGTGTGTGAAGCTGACCTCAGGACAGCGCGGCCTTCACCAGTCCGCTTGCCTTGCTCATGTCAAGCTCGGTCCCATGGCGCGCTTTCAGCTCGGCCATGACGCGGCCCATGTCCTTCATGCCGCCTGCACCAAG
>DAIQNS010000303.1:0-2455 GCA_036788315.1 Alteraurantiacibacter sp.
AGATCGACAAAATCGTGATAGAGGATTTCATCGCCCTCGATCTGCGCATTGACCGAAGGCACGTCCTTGAGCGCAAGGCAGGCGGCTTTGGCGAAGAAGCTCATGAAGCCGAGCTTGATGCCGTGCTTTTTGGCAAAAACCTCCTTGTACGCCTCGCGCGCCTCGATCACGGCGGTCATGTCGCAATCGTTGAATGTGGTGAGCAGCGCGGCATTGTCCTGCGCGCTTTTGAGGCGCTTGGCGATAGTCTGGCGCAGGCGCGTCATCTTCACCCGCTCGGTGCGCCGCTCGCCCCTGGCAGATGCGGCGGCAGGCGCGGGTGAGGGTGCGGGCGCGCTATCGGCTGCGGGGGCAGTTGGTGCGGGTGCAGGTGCAGCATCCTTGGCCTTGGCTGCCGAAAGCACATCTTCCTTGGTCAGTCGGCCGTCCTTGCCTGTGCCCTTGATCGCGGAAGGGTCAACCCCGTGTTCGAGCACCGCGCGGCGCACTGCAGGCGACATCGTGGGCTGATCGGTGGTGCTCGCGGCAGGAGCCGGGCTTGCATCTTCCTTCGCGGCAGCAGCGGGAGCGGGAGCGGGAGCGGGGGCAGCCATTGAAGCGCCGCCTTCGCCTTCCTCGATCAGCGCCAGCAATGCGCCAAGCCCGACGGTATCGCCAACGGCAACCTTGTGTTCCGCGAGCACGCCGGCAACCGGCGAGGGCACTTCGACCGCGACCTTGTCGGTTTCGAGGCTGGCAATGGGCTCGTCCGCAGCAACGGTATCGCCGGGCTGCTTGAGCCATTCGCCAAGGGTGGCTTCGGTAACCGATTCGCCGAGCGTAGGGACTTTGACTTCGATAGGCATGAGCTTGATCTCTCTTGCGTGAATTACTTGCGCTTGGCGGATGGTCTGCCCGGACCGGACAGGCCCAGTGCATCAGCGACCAGCGCCTGCTGTTGTTCCTGATGGCGCTTGGCAAAGCCGGTGGCAGGAGATGCGGCTGCATCCCGCCCGGCATAGCTTGGCCGCATTCCGGCATGGCCCGATGCCGTCAGCGCATCTTCGATATGGCTTTCGACAAAGAACCAGGCGCCATTGTTCTTGGGCTCTTCCTGGCACCACACGACCTCTTCGAGCTCCGTCATGCGCTGCAGGCGAATGGCCAGCGCCTCGCCGGGGAAGGGATAGAGCTGCTCGATGCGGACAACCGAGACATCGCCCAGCTTTTCCTCATCGCGCTTGCTCATCAGATCGTAAGCGACCTTGCCCGAGCACAGCACGAGGCGGCGCACCTTCTTGTCGTCGATCGCGGTCATGTCGGACTTGATCCGCATGAAATGATGCTCGCCCATGAACTCGCTGGCATCGCTCTTGGCGAGCGGGTGCCTGAGCAGGCTCTTGGGCGTCATGATGATCAAGGGCTTGCGGAAGGGGCGCATCATCTGGCGGCGCAGCACGTGGAAGTAATTCGCCGGGGTGGTGATGTTGCACACCTGGATATTGTCGTTGGCGCAGAGTTGCAGGAAGCGTTCGAGCCGCGCCGAGCTATGCTCTGGGCCCTGGCCCTCGAAGCCATGCGGAAGCAGCATGACAAGGCCGTTGGCGCGCATCCACTTGGCTTCGCCTGCAGCGATGAACTGGTCGATCATGATCTGCGCGCCATTGGCGAAATCGCCGAACTGCGCTTCCCACATCACCAGCGTCTTGGGATCGGCGAGGGCAAAGCCATATTCGAAGCCCAGCACGCCGAACTCGCTCAGCGTGCTGTCATACACCTCGAACTTGCCGTGCGGCAGAGTGGAGAGCGGAATGTATTTCGCCTCGGTCTTCTGATCGACCCAGATGGCATGACGCTGCGAGAAAGTGCCGCGCCCCGAATCCTGCCCGGACAGACGCACGCCGAAACCTTCGGCAACGAGGCTACCATAGGCGAGCGCTTCCGCCGTTGCCCAGTCGAACCCTTCACCGGCCTCGAACATCTTTTCCTTGGCCGCGAGAATGCGGCGCAACGTTGTATGAACATCGTGATCCTCAGGGATCGTGGTGAGCGTGCGGCCGAGGCTGTCGAACAGCTTCTTCTCGATCGCGGTTTCGACATTGCGGCGCGCTGTTTCGGGATCGGCGGGCTTGTGCAGCCCGCTCCAGCGCCCTGCGAACCAGTCGGCCTCATTGGGCTTGTAGCTCTTGCCCGCTTCGAATTCCTCGTCGAGCAGCGCGATGAATTCCTCGCGCATGGCCGCAGCGCCGCCGGCATCAAGATGCCCCTCGCCGATGACCCTGTCCGAATAGATTTCCGAAACGCGCGGATGCTTGGCAATCGCGGCATACATCAGCGGCTGGGTGAAGCTGGGCTCGTCGCCCTCATTGTGGCCAAAGCGGCGATAGCACCACATGTCGATCACGATGTCGCGCTTGAACTTCTGGCGGTATTCGATCGCCAGCTTGCAGGCGAAGGTCACCGCTTCGGGATCATC
>DAIQNS010000304.1:0-2449 GCA_036788315.1 Alteraurantiacibacter sp.
CGCGCCCGCAGGGGATCCTTGTGATCGGCGTCAACGGCTCGGGCAAGACCACCACCATCGCCAAGCTGGCCCACTGGTTTCAGGAAGAAGATTACGGCGTCCTCCTCGCTGCGGGCGACACGTTCCGCGCCGCTGCCATCGGGCAATTGAAAGTCTGGGCAGAGCGCATCGGCGTCGATGTCGTCAGCGGCACGGAAGGCGGCGATCCTGCCAGCATCGTGTTCGACGCCGTGAAGCAGGCGACCGATACCGGGATCGATGCGCTGGTGGTCGATACCGCGGGCCGTTTGCAGAACAAGCGCGAATTGATGGACGAACTGGCGAAAATCCGCCGCGTGCTCGGCCGGCTCAATCCCGAAGCGCCGCATGATGTAGTGCTCGTGCTCGATGCCACCAATGGCCAGAATGCCCTGTCGCAGATTGATGTGTTCAAGGAAGTGGCGGGCGTCACGGGCCTCATCATGACCAAGCTCGACGGCACCGCGCGCGGCGGCGTGCTGGTGGCAGCGGCCGAACAATATGGCCTCCCGATCCATGCGATCGGCGTCGGCGAAAAGCTGGAAGATTTGCGGCCCTTCGATCCCGATCTGGTGGCCAAAGTCATAGCAGGCGTGGCGTGATTGCAGGTGTGGCGTGATGAAAAACCCATCGTCATTGCGAGGAGCCGCAGGCGACGCGGCAATCCAGTTAGCGCTGACTTATGGATTGCGTCGCTACGCTCGCAATGACGAAGGAGAAATATTGTGACAGCGAAAACTCCAGAGAAACCCAAATCGGGTTGGCTCAATATCCTTGTCGATTACGGCCCGCTGCTGGTGTTTCTGGGCGTTTACAAATGGTTCTCGCCCGAACAGACCAGCGCCTTTGCCGAGGTGCAAGCGGTGATCTATGGCACCGCCGCCTTCATCATCGCAGCGATCATCGCGCTGAGCTTCTCCAAGCTGAAGTTCGGGCGCGTTTCACCCATGCTGTGGCTGTCGACTGGCCTCATCGTGTTTTTCGGTGCACTGACGATCTTCTTTCGCAGCCCCACTTTCATCCAGCTCAAACCCACGATCATCTATGCCTTTTTTGGCATTGCGCTCATCATCGGGTGGATGCGCGGCAAGGCTTTGCTGCAAATTCTGCTCGAAGTGGCGTTCGAAGGCGTGGACCGTGAAGGCTGGCTCAAGCTGAGCCGCAACTGGGGCTTCTTCTTCCTCGCACTCGGCGCGCTGAACGAGGCCCTGCGCTATGTCTACAATGTCGAAACAGGCGGCTTCGAGACATGGCTCTGGGCCAAGTTCTGGGTGTTCATGCCGCTCACCTTCCTGTTCACTTTCACGCAGATCCCGATGCTGATGAAGCACGGGCTGTCGCTTGAGGACAAGGCGGAAGTGGCCAAGGAGCCGCCGCCGGTCGAATAGCGCAGCGCGCGCGTCAGATCTCGACCTGGCTGCCCAGTTCGACCACGCGGTTCGTTGGCAGACGGAAGAATTCCATCGGCGTTGCCGCATTGCGCATCATCCATGCGAACAGCTTTTCACGCCAGACCATCATGCCCGGCTTGTCGGCGCTGAGCAGTGTCTGGCGAGAGAGGAAGAAGCTCGTTTGCATCATGTCGAACGGCCCCCCGCACATGTTCCGGCTCGAGAGCGCACGCGGCACATTGGTTTCTTCCATGAAGCCATAATGCAGGATCACGCGGAAAAAGCCGTCGCCCAATTCCATGATCTCGCAGCGTTTCTCGGGCTCGACATAGGGCTCGTCGGCAATCTGCACTGTCAGCACCACGACCCGCTCATGCAGCACCTTGTTGTGCTTGATATTGTGCAACAGCGCAGAGGGTGTGCCCTTGCTCCCCGAATTCATGAAAATCGCCGTGCCGGGTACGCGCACCGTGCTCGAACGCGCGGACTTGGCGAAAATGTCGAGCGGCAGGCCCATCTCGGTCATGCGCGCGCGCATCAGCTTGCGCCCCTTGGCCCATGTCGTCAGCAGCGTGAAGGCAATCGCTCCGACCAGCAGCGGGAACCAGCCACCTTCGGGAACCTTGGTCAGGTTTGCCGCGAAATAGGCGCCGTCCACGATGAGGAACAGCAGCACCACCGGCACCGCAATGAACAAGCGCCACTTCCATACGCCCACAAACAGCACCGCCATGAGCAGCGTATCGAGCGTTACCGCACCGGTGACCGCGATACCATAGGCGGCGGCGAGATTGGACGAGTTCTGGAAGGTGAGGACAAGGAGGATGACCGCAATCATCAGCGCCCAGTTGACAATCGGGATATAGATCTGGCCCGAATGTTCGTCCGAGGTATGGCGGATCGAGAGCCGCGGCACGAAGCCCAGCTGGATCGCCTGATGCGTGATCGAGAACGCGCCCGAAATAACCGCCTGGCTGGCGATGAAAGTTGCCATCGTGGCAAGGATCACCAGCGGCAGGCGGTAGGCTTCGTCGGCAAGA
>DAIQNS010000305.1:0-813 GCA_036788315.1 Alteraurantiacibacter sp.
GCCGCAGGTCCAAGAACGGCAGAGGCCGACAGGATCGCCACATTGCGGCGCGAATGGATCAGCGTTGTCAGAATGCTCACGCCAAGGCTCATCCGGGCAAGCTGGCCAAAGCGGTAGCGCCGTCCGCGATGCCCGCCCGGCCCTTGCGCCAAGCCTTGCGCGCGCTTTTCCTTGCGCACATGCCATGCCATCAGCGCGACCAATTGCAGCTTGTAGGCGATCGCGAGCGCAGTATAGCCATAGATATAGGCAGCCAGACCCGCTTCGCGCCACAGGAGCACCGCCGCCAGCGCCAGGCCCGCAAGCGCATTCCACACCTGATTGGCGGCGATGACATCAAACCTGTCGCGCAGGCGGAAATAGCCGCGCGCCCCGCCGGTAAGCCCGGCCAGCAAGGACACCGCATGGATAGTGGCAAGATCGCGGTGATCCGCGCCAAGTCCCAAATATGGGCCAGCGAGATAGATGGCACCCAGTGCCAGGACGAAGGCAGCGAGCGAAGCCAGCGCGTCCAGCAGCAGCGCCTGCCCGCAAAGGTACGGCAAATCGCAATCGCGGGTGCATCCCAGACGGCACAGGCTCTGCCAGCTTTCGGTCGAGCAGATCGCAGCGCACAATGCGATCGCGGCCTGTATGGTGACAAATATACCGAAATCTTCGCTGCCAAGCCCGCGCGCGTTGAACGCCAGCATCCCCAGCGCGCATATCGCAACGATACCACCTGCACCGCCCGCAATTGCGAAGTTGAACAGGCGGCGACGCTGCGTGCGCGCGAACGCCATCCCTTGCCGGAGGGACCGGCGGGCGCCCTTC
>DAIQNS010000305.1:823-2446 GCA_036788315.1 Alteraurantiacibacter sp.
TGCCAGGCTGCGCTGCATCCACTCTCACTGCCATGAAGCGCAAACCGGCGGCATCCGGGGCAACCCTTAGTTGTTCACATTTTGTTTTCCGCGTATTTCTGCGGATGTATCACGCTGAACCGCTGCCCGGCCGAACCGCTTGAGCTCTCCGGTGCAGAATTGGGGCGCTATATTTGTGGAGCCGGGTCAAGGCCGGACCGATCGCTGGCAGGAAGGAGCCCGCTTATGGCACAGCCTGTCGCTTCGGACCCGGGCTTTCCCGCGTACTCAGCTCGGTCTCAAATTTCGCCTTATGCTGGGCCTGATACTGGACCTGAAGCTGGGCCTGAGGATGCTGGCATTTCCGCCAACGGCAATTCGATCAGCCTGCCTCCTGTTGCCCTGCTGCTAGCCGCCTTGTTCAGCTATGCGCTGGTCAGCCTCGCCTTTGTGCTGCGCCCGCTCATCGAATGGGCCGATCTGTTCCGCTATGTGCAGCGTTTTTCGATCGACCCCTATTACGGAATGGCACTTCCGCAGCGACTGATCGATTATCCACTGTCGGAATATGGCTGGCAGCTCATCGTGCTCGCCATTTTCGAAAGCGGGCTGGCTTTTGAGGCGAGCTTTGCCGCAATCAGCATGCTCTCGCTCGCGATGATGGCCTATACGCTTCTCAGGCACACCGGACGGCCCTTGACCTTGCTGCTCTTTGTCAATCCGGCGATGATCGACTTTTCCATCTCGCAGGTGCGCTCGGCGCTGGCGCTGGCCATCGTGTTCATCACGCTCACGCGCAGCCTGCCTCTCGCGCTTGCCGGAATTGCGCTGGCATCCACGATCCACACCTCGATGCTGCTGTTCGCCTTGCCTTTGCTGGTCAATTTCATCCGCGAACGTTTCGCCGCAAGACAGGACGGCGCGGTGGCGCACAGTGCGCAAAGCTGGGCGCTGCTGGCTTTCGGGATCGCCGTCGTGCTTGCCGGATTTCAGATCCTGATCCTCGATTTCCTGGGCGACCGGCGCGCGGGCTATGCTCTTGCCGATCTCAGCACGGGCGTCCTGCTCACCACCGCCTGGTCGGTGATCGGCCTTGCCGGGTTCGCGCTCGCACGGGTGCGGACAGGCTTGCCGCTCATCACGGTGATGTTCCTTCTGGGCATGTTTGTCACATCGAGCATACTGGGCCTGTACTCACACCGCTACGCCGCGTTTCTCGTCCCTTTCCTTGGCCTTGCCCTTGCCCACCAGGCAATGCCGCGCGACAGGCTTGTCACATTCATGGGGCTTTATGGAGCATTCAGCCTGATCTATTTCAGTTACTGGCTGTGAGATTGGAAGCGGAATGAAGGCCGTGGGCGGCAAGCTTCAAAAGGCGTGGCATCGGCTGCGCCCCTACCTGACCGGCCGCCTTTGGCACGCGCGTCAGCTTGGAGTGACCATCGGTGAGGATTGCCGCATTTACATCACACAATGGGGCAGCGAGCCGTTTCTGATCCGCCTCGGCAACAAGGTTACGGTCGCTGAAGGCGTGCGTTTCCTTACTCATGATGGGAGCACCTGGCTGTTCAGCGACAGTACCGGGTCGCGCTATCAGCGTTACGCAGCAATAGAAGTTGGGGACCATGTCTTCATCGGCTCCGG
>DAIQNS010000306.1:0-2437 GCA_036788315.1 Alteraurantiacibacter sp.
AAAAGGATCGAAGCCTCATCATGATGCTTGAGAAAAAGATTGTTTTGGTGACGGGCGGAAGCTCAGGCATCGGCGCCGAAATTGCGCGTCAGTTTCGCGCGCTCGGCAACGAGGTTATCATCTGCGGGCGCAATGAGGAGAAACTCAAGGCTGCTGCGGCAATGCTCGATGCGCATCCGATCCGCTGCGACGTCTCGAATGTTGATGAATGCCAGCAGATGCTGGGCGAGATCGATTTGCTGTTCGGCCGGCTCGACATTCTCGTAAACTGCGCCGGGATTATGCTGATGTATGATTTTCACAGTATGGCCGACACGCCGGATCGGATTCGCAGCGAGATCGAAATCAATGCGATTGCGCCTCTAAGCCTTGCGTACATGGCGCTGCCGCTGCTGCAGGAAGGGCAGGAGCCGGCAATCGTGTTCGTCAGCTCCGGTCTCGCCTATATCCCCTTTCCGGGAACACCGGTCTATTCTGGCACCAAAGCCCTGATCCATCATAGCGCGATGGCGCTGCGGCATCAGCTCGCTGGCATTGGCGTCAAGGTGTTCGAGCTGCTCCCGCCTGTTACCGACACGCCTTTAGCTGAAGGGATGGACACCGGCAAATTCAAGAAGACACCGCCTGCTGAAGTGGTCGCCGAATTGATAAGCGCGATGCGCAAGGACAAGTTCGAAATCCCCGCCGGAGCATCGAAACAGCTGCGCCTGATGAGCCGGATTGCTCCGGGATTTTTGTTCAGTCAGATGGTCAAGCAGTTCGGTAGGGCCAATCAGAGATGATAAATCCTCGAACCCGGTGGGCTATCGCAGTGCTGATGTCGGCGACGATATTCAGAGCGCAGACGATCCTGTTCCTGCCGACGGTCGAGATGTTCGGAGGCATCGCGCCGGATGCGTGGCTTGCGCCGTGGTTTAGCGACACCGTGCTCGGTTTCATGGTGCCGCCGATGGTCTATCTGTTCTGGCGGCGGCGCGGTATCGGAGTTTGGGGCGCGCTGGTCATCTACAACGCGGTCGGCGCGTTCGATTACGCGACGGGGCTGGCAACCCAATGGACCTCCCCGATGCCTGCCGAAATGGCCTCCGCGGCGACGGTTTATCTGGGTATAGGCGTATTTATGGCGTGCCAGCTGATTGCGCTGGCGCTGCTGTTTCGTGACGATGTTATCGCGTATTTTGCTGACGGCCAGCAATGACCCGGATGGCGTCCACTGCTGATACTACCGAAGTTTTGCGCTAGGTCGCTCGCCGCCCCAGCGATGCGATCATCGCTAGCGCTGCAAGGGCAACGATTGTCCCGGCCAATCCGACCCAGGCGAGGCCGAATTGTGCCGTGACCCAACCGCCCAGCGCTGCACCCAGCCCTTGGCCAAAATAGAGCATGGAACCGTTGAGCGCGAAGGCGATCGTCGCAGCCGGGCCTGCTGACTTGGCAAGGCTGGATTGGATAATCGGAGAGGTCGCGAACAACGCCGCCGAACCGGCCGTCATGGCCAGCACCAATGTTACCAGTGCCAAAGCGCCAAGGTCGTTCAACATGATCAGGGCGAACAGTATCTGCGTGAAGGCTGTGGTCGCAACCAGAATGGCGAGGCCCCGGCGCGGCGGAAGCTTGGCCAGCCATGCACCCAGAGCCAGTCCCAGAATACTTCCCACGCCGGTCGAAACTTGAACCGCGCCGATGGCCGCGCCGGTCAGGCCGCTCGCTTTGGTGATGACAGGTCCGATAAAGCTTACCGTTGCAAAGGTGGCGCAAAATGCCAGCATGGTGATGCCCATCAGCAGCGCATTGTCTCCGCGCAGGGCTGATGAGAAACTCTGCCCTCCCATATCGGGCGCTTCGATCCGAGGGGGCGCGGCGAGCGCCAGAATAAGCAATGCCACCAGGCAGATCGCGCAGGCGAACCAGAACGCCGCCTGCCATCCGAACATATCGCCCAGCACGCTGCCCACCGGCATTCCGATCAGGAATGCCAGCGTGTAACCGCCGAGCACTGTGGCAATCGCCGCAGGGCGCTTGTCCTCTGCGACCAGATTCACGGCGATCGTGGTGGATAGTGGCAGAGTCAGCGCGGCAAATAAGCCACCAGCAAAGCGGATGGCTGCGATCAGCTCGAACGATGAGGCAAGCGCAGTTGCAAGGTTCATAACCGCGAGGATCGCCATCACGCCCAGCAGCACCCGCTTGCGATCAAACCCGGCCAACAGCCGGGCAAGGATCGGGCCGCCAATGCCGCACGCGACGGCAAAGATGGTCTGCAATTGCCCGATCGCGGGGATGCCGACCGACAGACCTTGCGCCATCGGTTCGATGAGCCCGATGAACACAAATGCGCTCGTGCCAAAGGCGAAGGGCGCAAAGACAAGGCTGAGCAGGCGCAGGTTCAATGGCTCAACCTGTGCCGCCGGTCGCGAATTCAGCGAATGCGAGAAGG
>DAIQNS010000307.1:0-641 GCA_036788315.1 Alteraurantiacibacter sp.
AGATCGTCAAGGTGATGTTCTTCGATCCGCCCGCCGGCACGGCAGTGGGTAAGGGCGACACTGCGCATTGGGCGCTGCTGGCGCTTGCGACGGTCGTCATCTCGCCGCTGGGCTATTTGCTCAATGGCTGGCTGGGCGCGCTTGCAGACAGGGCGGCGGCCGGGCTGTTCCCGTTGATTTAACGGGCCTTGGACAGTTCCCTAGAGATAGTCGCGCAGACAGGCAGTACCAATGCTGACCTTGCACAGCGGATTGCGCGAGGCGACCGCTTGCGTGAGGGCGCATGGCTTATTGCGGATCGGCAGACCGCCGGACGCGGGAGACAGGGGCGGCAATGGCTCGATGCGCCGGGCAATTTCATGGGCTCGACACTGGTCAGGATCGGGCAGGCTGATCCCCCGATCGCGACGCTGAGCTTTGTTGCCGGTCTGGCTGTCTATGAGACGGTGGTGCGCCGGGTGACCAGTCCGCAGCTGTTGTCGCTCAAATGGCCCAATGACCTGCTCTTTGGCAATGCCAAGCTCTCGGGGATTCTGCTAGAACGTGCAGGCGATTTTGCGATTATCGGGATCGGCGTCAATCTTGCCGCTGCCCCGTTGGTCGAAGGCAGTGGCCAAGCTGTCCTTGGCCGCGGCAACCTC
>DAIQNS010000307.1:651-2386 GCA_036788315.1 Alteraurantiacibacter sp.
CAGCGCGCTTGCGGCGCAAGGCCCCCCGCCCCAGCGCAATGCTTTTGCGCAGGAACTGGCTGCGCAGATGGCAAGCGAAGTGGGCCGATGGCGCGCATTCGGTTTTGCGTCGATCCGCAGCCGCTGGCTGGCGGCCGCGCATGCTCTTGGAACAAGGCTCAGGGTGCATGAAAGTGCCGACAATGTTATCACAGGCGTATTTGACGGCCTAGACGATGATGGCGCATTGCGACTGCGCTTGGCGGATGGCGGCATCCGTGTCATCCGGGCCGGTGATGTGAATTTGGAGAGTTAAGCAATGCTGCTCGCAGTAGATGTCGGGAATACCAATGTGGTGTTCGCCCTGTTCGATGGCGAGGACATCCGCGCGCGCTGGCGTATTGCCAGCGATCCGCGCCGCACGGCTGATGAATATGCCGTCTGGCTAACGCAACTCATGGCGATGGAGGGGGTGAGCGCAAAGGCAATCACGCAGGTCATCATCGGCTCGGTCGTTCCGCGAGCGGATCACAATCTTACCGTGCTCTCGCAGAAGTATTTCGGCATTAATCCGCTGTTTGCAGGACAGGGCAAGGCCGCGTGGCAGTTCGAGATCGATGTCGAGCAGCCAAGCTCGCTCGGCGCGGACCGGGCGCTCAACTGCATCGCCGCGCATGCGCGCATCGGCGGGGACTTGATCGTGGTCGATTTCGGTACGGCAACCAAATTCGAAGCGGTGGATTTCAACGGCGCCTACAAGGGCGGCATCATCGCGCCGGGTATCAACCTCTCGCTCGATGCACTGGTCGGCAAGACCGCGAAACTGCCGCGCATCGCCATCCGCGCACCGGAAACTTCGAGCGTGATCGGCCGTAATACCGAGGATCAGATGCTAATTGGAGTTTACTGGGGCTATGTTGCCATGATGGAGGGCTTGATCGCCAGAATGAAAGCGGAATTCGGCCGCCCGGCCAAGGTTGTTGCGACCGGCGGTCTCGCGATCCTGTTTGACGAGCGCACCAATGTTTTCGATCATGTCGATGCGGAACTGACCTTGCACGGCCTCGCCATTCTCGCGCGGCAGGCGCAAGGCGCATGAAGAAGGATTTTACCCCGCAAGACGAATTGCTGTTCCTTGCGCTTGGCGGATCGGGCGAGATCGGGATGAATCTCAATCTCTACGGCTGTCAGGGCAAATGGCTGATGGTGGATTGCGGAATGAGCTTTGGCGCTGCGGAATATCCGGGCACAGAGCTGATGTTCCCCGACCCTGAATTCATCGAGAGCAGGCGAAAGGATCTGCTCGGCATCGTGCTGACCCATGCGCATGAGGACCATATCGGCGCGCTTCCTTATTTCGCCAGCGATCTGAATGTACCGCTTTACGCAACGCCGTTCACCGCCGATCTGATCATGCGCAAGCTCGACGAGGCGGGGATTGCGCGCGACGTGAAGCTGCATGTCGTCGAAGCCGATCACGGTCAGGTCAGGCTCGGGCCGTTCACGCTCACCTATCTGCCGCTCGCCCATTCGATTGCCGAAGGCAACGCGCTGCTGATCGAGACGCCTTATGGCAATGTCTTTCACACAGGCGACTGGAAGCTTGATGACGAGCCGCAAATCGGCACGCCGACAACCGCCCAGGAACTGACTGAAATCGGCGAGGAAGGCGTGCTCGCGCTGGTGTGCGATTCGACCAATGTCTTCAATCCCAATCCCTCGGGTTCGGAAGGCGCGGTGTTCCGCGGTTTGCTCG
>DAIQNS010000308.1:0-2380 GCA_036788315.1 Alteraurantiacibacter sp.
CAATCTGTCCACCTCCTTCCATCTGCGCAGCGGAATCGTGCGGGCTTCGCAGAATGTCAGCCTTAGCCTTGAAAAGGGCGAGACGCTGGGCATTGTGGGCGAATCCGGCAGCGGCAAATCGGTGACCTGCTATTCGATCATGCGGCTAATTCCGCAGCCGCCGGGCCGCATCGAAAGCGGCCAGGTGCTGTTCGAGGGTCAGGACCTGCTCACGCTGTCCGAAGCGCAAATGCGCAGCATCCGCGGACGGCGCATCTCGATGATCTTTCAGGATCCGATGACCTCGCTCAACCCCTATCTGCGCATTTCGACGCAGCTCGTCGAAGCGATCCGGGTGCACAATGACATGCACGAGCGCGCCGCGCTCAGCAAGGCGATCACCGCGCTCGAAGAAGTCGGCATTCCCGATGCCGCCAAGCGTGTGCTGAGCTATCCGCACGAGTTTTCCGGTGGAATGCGGCAGCGTGTGATGATTGCCATGGCGCTCGTCAATGACCCGGAATTGCTCATCGCGGACGAGCCGACGACCGCGCTTGATGTGACGGTGCAGGCGCAGGTGCTCGATATCATCAAGGAGCGGCAGCGGCGGCTGGGCACTGCCGTGATCCTCGTTACGCATGATCTCGGCGTGGTGGCGGGCACATGCGACAAGGTGCAGGTGATGTATGCAGGGCAGGTCGTCGAAAGCGGCACGACCGACCAGGTGTTCTACGATCCGCAGCACGCCTATACCCGCTCGCTGCAAAAGGCGATCCCCTCGCTGCAGGCGAAGAACGAGGCGCTCTATACGATTACCGGTACGCCGCCCGATCTTTCGAAACCTGTCAGCGGCTGCGCCTTCTATCCGCGCTGCCCCTATCCCAAGATCAGCGAACGTGACGGGCCGGCGCCGCAGCTGACCGCTATTTCGGACGGCCATTGTGTGCGTGACTGCGGCTATTGCGATCGCAGTTTGCCCATTGAAACAGTGCTCGCACAGGATGCGGCTGCGGAAGATGTATCATGAGCGAGATGAGCACCGGGCGGCGCGAGGATTTTCTGGTGCTGGACAATGTCACCCAGCATTTCGACCTCGGCAGGCATTTTCTGAACCGCAAGAGCAAGGGCGTGGTGAAAGCCGTCGATGACATTTCGCTGACGATCCGCGAGGGCGAAATCCTCGGCATCGTGGGCGAATCGGGCTGCGGCAAGACGACGCTGAGCCGCACGATCATGCAATTGCTGCGCCCCACATCAGGCCGCATCTTCCTCGAAGGCAAGGAATTGAGTGCGCTCAGCGATAGCGACATTCGCGCCGAGCGGATCAATTTTCAGATGATCTTCCAGGATCCTTACGCTTCGCTCAATCCGCGCCTGACCGTGTTCACCACGCTTGCCGAGGCGATCGGCCGGCGCCATCCGGGTGCACGAGGCGAGGTTTTGCGCGGGCGCGTGATCGAATTGATGCGCACCGTGGGGCTCAATCCGGCACAGATGAACCGCTATCCGCACGAGTTTTCCGGTGGGCAGCGTCAGCGTGTGGCGATTGCCCGGGCCCTGGCGCCCGAACCCAAGCTGGTGATTGCCGATGAGCCGGTGTCCGCGCTCGATGTCTCGATCCAGTCGCAGATCCTCAATTTGCTCAAGCGGTTGAGCGCCGAAATGGGGCTGACGATGATCTTTGTTTCGCACGATCTTTCGGTTGTGCGTTATATCGCGGACCGGATCGCGGTGATGTATCGCGGGCAGATCATCGAGCTGGGAACGGCGGAAGCCATCGTCGATGATCCGCAGCATATCTATACCAAAGCGCTGATGAGTGCGATCCCGCAGCCCGATCCGCGGCTGGAGCGGGCGCGACAGCGCATTCTCCTTGAAGACGAGCCGCCCGGCGCGCGCAAGGCCGGGGATGATGGCGAGGCGGATAGCCAAGAGCGCGAGCTCAAGGAAGTTGCGCCCGGCCACTATGTTTCAACTCGGCCTTTTGACCGGCGGGTGAAGGCGCAGCGCAGCTAGGCGGCGTTGTTTGCGCGAAATCCATGCTTTGGGCATCATCGCGCGCGCAATCGGGAGCAGGGCAGCTAAGGTGGCGGCCGCGATAGCCGACACCTCTGCCTCCTTGGCTCGCTTGCTTATGCGTTGGGCACATTCCTGAAAGTAAGACGACGCATATTCATGGCGCAGGCGCCGTCTTCCTGGGTGTAGCAGCCGGCCTTGAAATAAATCTGGCCAATCGGAATCCTCACCGAATTCACGTTGAAGGTTCTGGTGGTCACAGCGGTTCCAACCTGATGGCGAACACGGATCTTGCCCGTGCCGCTCACTTGGCCGGTGTTGCTGTTGTAGCTCGCTGTTCCGTTGTCGCTCCATTCGATCTGCACCTTGCCAAGCGCTCCACTGG
>DAIQNS010000309.1:0-2377 GCA_036788315.1 Alteraurantiacibacter sp.
TCAATTCCTCGCGGAAAGTAGTGGCGACCGAAACGCTGTCGAACACCGCATCGACCGCGACCTTGCGCGCGCCTTTGACGCCCGCCAGAACTTCCTGTTCTGCCACGGGAATGCCGAGCTTGTCGTAGACCGCCTTGATTTCGGGATCGAGCGCATCGAGCGATTCCAGTTCGACCTTCTTCTTGGGCGCAGCATAATAGAAGGCGTCCTGATAGTCGATCTTGGGATAGCCGACCTTGGCCCAATCGGGCTCTTCCATCGTCAGCCACAGACGGAACGCCTTCAATCGCCATTCGAGCATCCATTCAGGCTCGTTCTTCTTGGCCGAGATGAAGCGCACCGTGCTTTCGTCGAGGCCCTTGGGCGCGAAATCGGTTTCGATGTCGGAGAAAAAGCCATGCTCGTAATCGGCGACCCGCGCGGCGGCATCGCGCGCGTCCTGGTCGATCATGCTCCGGTCCTGAATGTCGGTACTGTCGGTCATGCCGGTTCTTTCACCTGTGTAACTTTCAAATTTGCTGGTTTCGCGGGTGTACTCGCGAGCTGCGAAAGCGAGACATCGGCAAGTGCGGCGCGCATCGCGGAATTGACAATGCCCCAGTGCGGGCGGACCTGGCATTGCGCCTCAAGCGCGCAATCATGGCGTCCCTGTTCAACGCAGGAAGTAAGGGCAATCGGCCCCTCCACCGCCTCGATAATGTCCGCCAGCGTGATCGCTGCGGCCGGTCGCGCGAGTTGGATGCCGCCGCCGGTGCCGCGGATCGACTTGATCAGCCCGGCGCGCGAAAGCATGCTCACAAGCTTCTGCACCGTGGGCTGGTTCAACCCGGTTTCGGCCGCCAGTTCGCCCGCCGATACGCGCAGGCCACCGCAATGGCGCGCGGCGGCACACATTGTGACAACGGCATAATCGGCCATGGATGACAGACGCATAGGGCACACCCGGTTAAACTGGACTAATTCGTTCTTGTTTGATCTAGTGCGCTCGCGCCGGGGTTGCAATGCGAAACTCTCTATTGCGAGTCGTTCGCGCCTCTTCTGCCTCAAATCGCAAAAAAAGGGCGGCGTATCAGCGAGATACGCCGCCCTTAAAGTTCAGAACTCGATGCTTAAGCTCCGAGCCCTTCGGGTCGCAGGGCTGGCATAACCGGATTCGTGCGCGCTAGGCTTGTAAGAAAGCGCCACCGCAGATGAAAACTCCTGTTAGATCGCATATCTGGCGATGCGGGATTGCGCTGTACGTGCGGTTCCTGTCATGGGCTTTGGCATGGTGTATCACTTCCTGCGCCCCGCCCTGTTCCTGCTCGATGGCGAGACGGCACACCGCGCGGCGTTGACCGCGCTGAAATTCGCGCCGCGCGGCAAGTCGCCTTCTCCCTCAGGGCCCTTGGCGACGTGCGTGGCGGGGCTAAGCTTTCCCAATCCGGTGGGCATGGCAGCAGGCTTTGACAAGGATGGCGAAGTGCCCGACGCGCTTTTGGGCATGGGCTTCGGCTTTGTCGAAGTCGGTTCGATCACGCCGCTGCCGCAAGCGGGCAATTCCCGGCCAAGGCTGTTCCGCTTGCCCGAGGACCGCGCGGTGATCAACCGGATGGGCTTCAACAATGGCGGCGCACAGGCCGCCTATGCGCGCCTTGCCGCCAGAGCGCAGCGCGGCGGCGTGCTGGGCATCAATATCGGCGCAAACAAGGATTCACCCGACCGCATCGCCGATTATGCGCAAATGACGCAAATCATGGCCCCGCTCGCGAGCTATCTGGCGGTCAATATCTCCAGCCCCAATACGCCAGGCCTGCGCGCCTTGCAGGATGAAGGCGCTCTTACCGCGCTGCTCGATGCGGTGTTCGCCGCGCGCGGAGAAGAAGGCCCGCCGGTGTTCCTCAAGGTCGCGCCCGATCTCGAGCCTGCGGACATCGACTCGATTGCGCGCATTGCCATCGAGAAGGGTCTCGCGGGGCTGATCGTCTCCAACACCACAATTGCGCGTCCGCCGCTGACCTCGCGCCATGCGGGCGAGGCGGGCGGGCTCTCGGGCGCGCCGCTGAAAGCCCACGCGCTCGAGCGCCTGCGCGATTTTCGCAAGGCAACAGGCGGCGCGGTGCCGCTGGTGGGCGTTGGCGGGATCAGCTCGGCGCAGGATGCGTGGGAGCGGATCCGGGCAGGCGCATGCCTCGTGCAGCTTTACAGTGCCGCAGTGTATGAAGGGCCGGGGATCGCGCGGCAGATCACGCGCGGGCTCGAGCAATTGATGCGCCGCGACGGCTTTGCCACCATTGCCGAGGCGGTCGGAAGCGAATAGGCCTTGTGGCCATGCTCAAGAGCTTCCTCCTCTCGCTTGGCGCTGCCCTCTCGCTTGGCACTGCCCTCTCGCTTTCGG
>DAIQNS010000310.1:0-2297 GCA_036788315.1 Alteraurantiacibacter sp.
CGGGCCACGCGCCCACCATCATGAACGGCGCGGTGATGAAGAATTTCGTCAGCGCGGCCGAACCCTTCGCCAGCGCGGTTGTCGGCGATGGGCAGATGTTCGTGTCCGAGGTGGATGAAAGCGACGGCTCGATTGCGCTTTACCGCCCCGGCGTTGCGGTGCTGCTCAATGTCAGCCTCGATCACAAGAGCATGGAAGAACTGCGCGTCCTGTTCGGCGATTATCTCGCAGCATCAGACACCGCCGTGATCAATTTCGACGATGGGGAGGCACGCGATCTGGCTGGGCGCGCAGGCCATCTGATCAGCTTTGCCATCGATAACCCCCAGGCGACGATCGGCATCGAGCCCGGCACTGTCGAAGAAACCTACAAGGGCACTGCCGCTGTGCTGGTGGACCGGCGTGACGATACCGCGCACGGCTTGCACGTGCCGATGCCCGGGCGGCACAATCTCGCCAATGCGCTTGCGGCAATTGCGGGCGCGGTCGCGGCGGGCGTGGCGCTCGACGAGGCGGTGCATGCGTTGACGAGCTTTACCGGGCTTGCACGAAGGTTCGACATTGTCGGCACTTCTGTCAGCGGCGTCACCGTGATCGACGATTTCGGCCATAATCCCGAGAAATGCCGCGCCACCTTGCGCACCTTGAAAGGCCAGCCGGGCCGTGTGCTCGCCTTCTTCCAGCCGCATGGCTATGGCCCCTTGCGGCAAATGGGCGCCGAACTCGCCGAGGTGTTCGCGCAGGAACTTGGGCCGGAGGATCACACGATCCTGTGCGATCCGGTCTATTTTGGCGGAACGGTCGACCGCAGCGAAGGAAGCGAGCGGATCATCTCGCTGATGCAGGATCACGGCGCGAGCGCGGAGCACATCCCGACACGCGAAGAATGCGGCGAGCGCCTCATCCGCCTCTCCCGCCCGGGCGACCGCATCGTGATCATGGGCGCACGCGATGATACGCTGACCTTGTTTGCCAAGGGGCTGCTGGAGCGGTTGTGACGGCTCCCACGTCATTGCGAGCTTAGCGAAGCAATCCATCGACCTTCGCGCGTGGATTGCCGCGTCGCTGGCGCTCCTCGCAATGACGATGGCAGAGAAGGCGCGCCAAAGCCCTCAACGCACCATTAACCCTTCCCGCAAACGCAATCTTGCCACGGGCGCGCGCACAAGCTTTGTCAGGCCCCGCAAACGGAAGTGGCAATGATAAAGAATTACCGCCCCTCAGGCGTTGGAATGATCGGAGCGGAACCCGGCACATACCTGCTGCACGCCTATTTCGATGATGATCAGCTCGATCTGGTGCGGTGCAATGTCATCGGCTGGAAAGTGGGCAATGACAGCCGCATCGCGCCGCTGGTGATCGATCCGCGCGCGGCAGACGGTGACAACTGGTTCGTGCAGCATCCCGACGGTAGAGTGGAAAACCCCAATGGCGCGGTGTGGGATACGCTTGATGCATGGATCGACGATCTGCGTCGCGACCGGCGCGAAGCGGCCTGACCCTGCCTGGATCCGCCCGGCGCTTTCCTACATCGGCCCGGCCCTGCATCAGCCCTGCAAAGCCATGCCAGCAGCGGCTCTTTCAAACGTCTGTTTTCGCCGTCCCGGCAAAGGATGGGTTTTCTCTTTCAGGACACTGTCCAACGTGTCTATCCGGGCAAATGCGCCGCGTCCGCGTCGTGCCCCAGCCTGAACACTTTGTGCAGCACGAAAACGATTCCCGCGCCGAGCAACAGTCCGGCTATCGCGGAGACCACGGCAAAGCTGATCCACCCGGTCACCCCGCCGATGCCGCCGCTAAGGCCCGCGACCCAAAGCTCGATCCCGTGCGCGATATCGCCGGGTGCGTGCCAGCCCAGCTCATGCGTGCCGTGCAGGATGATCCCCCCGCCGACCCACAGCATCGCCACCGTGCCGATAACTGACAGCGCCACGAGCAGTTTCGGCATCGCCGCCAGCAGGAATTTGCCCATGCCCTGCGCTGCGCCGCTTTGCTTGCCCGCAAGATGCAGGCCGACATCGTCCATTTTCACAATCAGCGCCACCGCGCCGTAAACGACGACTGTCACCGCAATTCCGACCAGAGCCAGCACAATTGCACGCGTCAGCAGGCTCTCGGCAGTCACTTCGCTGAGCGTGATCGCCATGATTTCGGCCGAGAGGATGAGATCGGTCCGGATCGCGCCCGATGTGCGGTCCTTTTCGAACTGCACCGGGTCTTCGATAACGTCCTCGAGCGTCTTGCCGTGCTTTTCTCCGCCCAGCTTCTCGATCACCTTTTCCGCGCCTTCATAGCAA
>DAIQNS010000311.1:0-2285 GCA_036788315.1 Alteraurantiacibacter sp.
TCAGGCGACCACTGCGATCAGCGACGGGAATGAACGTGTCGGGCAGCAGCAGGCCGTGACGCGGATGATTCCAGCGTGCCAGTGCCTCCACGCCGCAAGGCAAACCGCTGGCAAGATCAATCTGCGCCTGATAATGAAGCTCAAGGTCACCGGCGTCCAGCGCTTCATCGAGATCCGCTTCAAGCTGCCACGCACCGGCCAGGGCACCAACTTCCGGTGAGTCAGAGACCGCCCAGGGAAATCCGTCGTTTTCGCTGGACATCAATGCGAACTGTGCCTTGCGCAGCAGCGAGTCGACCTGAGCACCATGGTCGGGAAACAGGGCGATACCCACTGCAAAGCGGATTTTGGCAATCTCGGTGTCGATCTGCATCGGCATCTGGAAGGCGCCGAGAATCTTGCGTGCGGCCAGCAGGGTGTGTCCGGCGTTGAGGACCCCGGGCAGAATCACCGCGAAGTCATGTTGGCCGCAGCGGATGACCCGGTCGTTGCCCCTGCGTTTGATGGCGCACTTGCGCGAGCCCGCCGTTATAAGCCTGCGCCATGTTCGAGGCGCCGCGCATGGCCGTAATCGACAGGCGCCCGGCAACGACATCAGGCGAAGCTGCCAAGCAGCTTGTCAGGATCGTCTCGTCATTGACAGCCGCGATCAGCGCGAAGTCGGCATCATTCAGCATCGCGGCGTGCAACCAACCCTGTCGCGAACACTTGCGCGCGCTTGCACCAGAGGGACGATATGGCAGCGGATGTTCAAGTCACAGCATTGCATGTCGCGCTCTCGTTACCGCAGCAGCCTTGTGCCGACAAGCATCGCGCCGCCATTGCGCGTTGGCCTTGCGCTGGCGACAATCGGCCATAAAGGTTGCGCATGACCATCGCACCCGCCTGCACAAGAGCCTGCCAGACAGCAGATCTGCCCTAGATGATCGCGCGCATATTTTCCAACGCAGGCCTAGCAATTGTCGGACGCGTGCTGACACTTGGCACCACTGTGCTCGCCGCGCGCCTGCTGGGTCCTGCCGAATATGGCGGTTACGCCCTCGCGGTGACATTGCTGGTAATCGCCACTTTTCCGGCAATGACCGGCCTGCCCGATCTGATCGTGCGCGAAGTGGCCGGGCGCAGCACCGGAAAGGATCGGCAGCCGCTGTGGGCGATCCTGCGGCCAACGCTAGAGCTTGCAGCGCTCATCACCGCAGTTCTTTCGCTCCTCTATCTCGCTGGCGTCCTCATCGCCCCGCTGATCACCGAAATTTCCGATACCTCGCTTGCGCTGGTGGTTCTGGCGATCATCCCGCTGTTCGTCCTGCGCAGCCTGCTGTGCGCCGTGATGCGCGGGCTCGACCGGGTTACCTTGGCAATTGTGCCGACCGAACTCGTTCAGCCAGTCTTGTTGCTCGCGCTTTTGTTTTTCACTCTTCCCGAGCGCGCCGAACATGCCTTCTATGCGCTCGCTGCTGCTTTGGCACTCAGCACCATTGTGGCGATTGCACTGATTGTGCGCATCTGGCCCAAGGGACGCGCTCCCGCATCGAGCGGCGCGCTTTCGCGCACCTATCTGTTCCGCGCAGGCCTTCCCTTTGCCGCGATTGGCCTGTTTTCGCTCCTCAACCAGCGCATTGATCTGGTGATCCTCAGCCTCTTTGCGCCCGCACCCGAAATCGGCCTCTATGCGCTCGCGGTCCAGCTTGCCTTCATTGCGCAATTGCCCATGGCCATCGCCAACGGCGTGATCGCGCCGCAAGTTGCCGCGCTCCATCAACGCGGTGACACAGATGCGCTCGCAGCGGCGATGCGGCAGGTAAGCGGCCTGCTGGCGGCTGTCGCCTTTGCCGGACTGCTGATCTTCTGGCTTTTCGGGCGGCCGCTTATCGCTTTTGTGTTCGGGCCCGATTTCACCGGCGCCTATCCGCTGACACTCATCCTGCTGGCGGGGCAGATGTTCCATCTGGCAAGCGGGCCGCTGGGCGCGTTCCTCAATTTCACCGGGAACGAGCGGATCACGCTGCGCGGAGTGGCGATGGCTGCGGTGGTGGCAGTGGTCGGCAATTTCGCGCTGATCCCCATCTTTGGCGGAACCGGCGCGGCACTGGCGAGCTTCCTCGCCATGGCCAGTGTGAACATCTATCTCTCGGTCCGCTTGTGGCAAACCCTGGGGATTGTACCCGGCCTTGCCGGATTGCTCATCGGCAGGGCGAAACGCGCTTAGTCAGCGCGCCGACTACCACCACTTCTCCGGTGCCGCCGCAAACCCGGCGCGCTGTTCGAGCGCCAGCCCTGCATCG
>DAIQNS010000312.1:0-2282 GCA_036788315.1 Alteraurantiacibacter sp.
TGGCGAGCTTGCCGCCGCGCTGGGCCAGCCGGGCGCAAGCCGCGCCGTAGGCGGGGCCAATGGCGCGAACCCTGTTGCCGTGCTCGTCCCGTGCCACCGGGTGGTGGCCAGCGGCGGCGCCTTGGGCGGCTATGCCTATGGCACGGCAATCAAGGCCGAATTGCTCCGGCGCGAAAGCGCGCGCGCGAATTAGGCCCCGAACTAGGCCTGGTCCTCTTCGTCGGGGGTTAGAATGTCGTCGAGCATGGCGAGCGCGTCGTCACGATTGCCTGAATTGATATAGGCCATGATCTTGTCGAGCGAGGGCTGGTTCTCGCCATCATCCTCGTCGCCTTCGAACGGATCGCCCTGGTTGTGGCCGCGGAAGGCGATCGGCTGCAGCACAACTCTGGCCGAATCGAGCCGATTTTCGAGCACCAGCTGGCGCGCCAGCATCACCCGATAGATCGGATCTGATCCCGCCGAGCCATATTGCTCCTCGAGCGCGATGATCGCGCTTTCGGGCATTTCCGCCTTGGCTGCAAAATGGCCGTAATAATAAGACACCGCCGGACGCGGGTCGCTGCGATCGATCGCTGCTGCCTGCGCTGCAAACTCAATGACCTTGTTCAGCCAGCTTGCATCGGTACGTGCGCGCTCGATTGCAACGTAGCTGGCATAAAGCGGGCCAGAGATATGCGTCGGATCGACCGCCATCAGCCGCTCGGCCGTGGCCATGGCCGCATCGTAATCTTTCGCCTCTGTTTGCGCGCGCACCAGGAGTGAAAGCGCATGGGCATTATCGGGAAATTCCCCGATCTTGGCGCTGATCTCGCGCGCCAGCCTGGCGGCTTCCTTATCGTCGACACCGCGACCAAGGCGCATTTCGGCATTAATGAACGCCACTTCTGCGCTTTCCATCGGACGGATGCTCACCACAGGTTCCACATAATCGGCCAGGCGAACGGTGAGGCCGGGGAAGGGGCCGTTGCGGTATTTCAGCAATTCCCGGTCGATCGCCTTGAGGTCGCCAAAAATGCGGCGTGCGGCATCAAGGCTGTTTTCGCCCTCGGCCACCGCGACCAGATATTCGTTCAGCTTGGCCCTTCGTTCGGGCACGAAGTTGAGGTAATGGGTGAACAGCCAGCCAGTGGCATAATGCTGCAACCAGTCAATCCCCACCAGCTCGTATTCCGCGTCCAGCATCTCTTCCAGCGGGAAGGGGCGGCGCTGGAAAATCTGATAGGCACGGTACTGCGGCGGATCGCCGATGTGATAGCTGCCGTCATCGTTAAAGCGCATGGTTGCAAGCAGTTCGGCATAGCCTTCGCTGTACCAGCGAGGATAAGCGGCCGGAAAATGCTGCATCATGAAATAGTGGACATACTCATGCTGCAGGACGCTCACTTCATCGAGCCGCTGAAGCTGGTTACGGCGCCGGTTGGGATCAGTCACTGTCATGGTGCGGCTGCGTTCTGCCTCGGCGGGCGTATAAGCAACGGAATCGCCCGCGCGGGCGATGTAGAAGCCCGCAACGCTTGGAATATTGATGAGCTTGCCGATATCGCTGGCATCGCCGAAGCGATAGACCGTCAGTTTTGTTGCGCGCGAGGGCTGATCAGTGCCGATGGGCAGCCCCTGCAAACTGCGCAGAGCCATATCGAAGCGTTCCAGCTCTGAAGAAAAGCGCCGGATTTCCTCTTCGTCATCATAGGTCTTGATGATGAAATTGTTGGTTTCCGCGACATACCAATCATCTGCATGGGCAGGTGTAGCGGCAATGGCGCATGCGGCGGCGGCAACGACGAATGCCTTGGAAAATAGACGCATGAAAAAATCCGTAGCTAGGATGGACCCGTTTATCCCTGGACAATAATGCGTTCTTCGGCTGAGCCGCAAGCGTAATTTCACAAGAAATCATGTCACTCCTTCTCGACCCAGAATGACCGCCTTACAGACTAGCAAGAAAGGCCTCGGCGCTATCGAGATATTCGCGCTGCTTCTGCTCGCCCATCTTGTCCCAGGTGGCGAAGATTCGGCCGATCCGGTGGTTGCTTTGCAGCCGGCCGCGGTGGCGGTGCATGAAGTGCCAGTAGAGCGGGTTGAACGGGCACGCATCGGGCCCGGTCTTGTGGCTCACCTTATAACGGCACTTGCCGCAATAGTCGCTCATCTTGTTGATATAATTGCCTGAGGCAGCATAGGGCTTGGTCGCCAGCCGGCCACCATCGGCATAGAGCACCATGGCCGAGACATTGGGCAGTTCGACCCATTCATAAGCGTCGGCGTAAACCGCCAGATAC
>DAIQNS010000313.1:0-2241 GCA_036788315.1 Alteraurantiacibacter sp.
ATCGATCTCGACGTGTTCGAGTTCGAAGCGCCGGGCGTGGCCATGGCGATGTACAATCTCGACGATTCGATCCGCGATTTCGCGCGCGCCAGCTTCAACTACGGGCTCGACCGCGGTTGGCCGGTCTATCTCTCGACCAAGAACACCATCCTCAAGAAATATGATGGCCGCTTCAAGGATCTGTTCGAGGAAATCTTCAACGCTGAATTCGCCGACAAGTTCAAAGCAGCCAATATCACCTACGAACACCGCCTGATCGACGACATGGTCGCCTCTGCGCTGAAGTGGAGCGGCAAGTTCGTCTGGGCCTGCAAGAACTACGACGGCGATGTGCAGTCGGACATCGTCGCGCAGGGCTTCGGCTCGCTCGGCCTGATGACCTCTGTCCTGATGACGCCCGATGGCAAAACGGTCGAAGCCGAAGCCGCGCATGGCACCGTGACGCGCCACTATCGCCAGCATCAGCAAGGCAAGGCCACTTCGACCAACCCGATCGCCTCGATCTTCGCCTGGACCCGCGGCCTCATGTACCGCGGCCGGTTCGACAACACACCCGATGTGGTGAAATTCGCCGAGACGATCGAGCGCGTTTGCATCGAATGCGTCGAGCAGGGCAAGATGACCAAGGATCTCGCGCTGCTGATCGGCCCGAGCCAGAGCTGGATGACGACCGAGCAGTTCTTCGAGGCCATCGTCGAAGGTCTCGAAAAGGAAATGCGTGCGCAGGGCCTTGGTTGAGAGGCTCGGCCAAGACTTTGAAAAAGTTTCGGATAAGGGCTTGGATGCGCGCGGGTTAAGTGGTTAGAGGGCGGGCATGAGCAAAGCCCGCCTCGAGATCAGGCAAGCGCAACCTGACGATATCAACAAGATCGCAGCGCTTGCCGTCAAGGTCTATGCCGATTTCGTGCCCTATTCGTCCGGCGCGCTTCGCGGGCAGATCAACAATTATCCCGAAGGGTGCTTTGTCGCCCTGATGGATGAGCAGTTGATCGGCTATTGCGCATCGATCCGGATTACCGAAGAACTCGCGCTCAGCAAGCACAGCTGGGACGAGATCACCGGCAATGGCTACGGCAGCCGGCATAATCGCAATGGCGATTGGCTCTATGGCTATGAATTGTTCGTCAGCCCCGATGTGCGCGGGACCAGGATCGGCCGCCGTCTCTACGAAGAACGGCGCAAGCTTGCCGAGCGCCTCGAGCTGAAGGGCATCGCCTTTGCCGGGCGCATTCCCAATCTGCAAAAGCACTGGCGCAAGGTCGAAAGCGCGCAGGATTATCTCGATCAGGTGCTCGCCGGGAAGCTGCACGATCCGGTTCTGCGCTTCCAGCTTGCCAACGGGTTCGAGCCGCTTGGCCTCCTGGAAAACTATCTCCCCAGCGATACCAAAAGCCGCGGCTACGGCGTGCATCTGGCCTGGCGCAACCCCTTCGTCGATCAGGAAAAGAGCCCCAATGCGCGCATGCCGCGCGATGTCGAAGGCGTGCGCATCGCCACCTGCCAGATGCAGGCCCGCGCGGTGAAGGATTTCGATGAATTCATCGGTCAGGTGAAATATTTCGTTGATGTCGCAAGCGGTTATGAAGCAGACTTCATCCTCTTTCCCGAACTCTTCACGCTTATGCTGCTCAGCGCGGAAGATTCCGAACTCTCGCCGATGAAAGCGATCGAGCGGCTCTCGGAATATACCCCGCGCATTCGCGAGGCGCTTTCGGAAATGGCGCTCAAATTCAACATCAACATCATCGGCGGCTCGCATCCCACGCGCATGCCCGATGGCGATATTCACAATATCGCGCTTGTGTGCCTGCGCGATGGATCGGTGCATGAACAGGAGAAGATCCACCCGACGCCCAACGAGGCCTATTGGTGGAACATCCGCGGCGGCGATTCGATCGATGTGATCCAGACCGATTGCGGCCCGATCGGCGTGCTGATCTGCTATGACAGCGAATTCCCCGAACTTGCGCGCCGCCTCGTCGATGAAGGCGCACGGATCATCTTTGTGCCCTTCTGCACCGACAGCCGGCAGGGATATATGCGCGTGCGCTATTGTGCGCAGGCGCGTGCGATTGAGAACCAGTGCTTTGTGGTGATGAGCGGCAATGTGGGCAATCTTCCCAATGTCGCGAACATGGATATCCAGTACGCCCAGAGCTGCATCCTGACGCCGTGCGACTTCCCCTTCGCGCGTGACGGCATTGCCGCCGAGGCGACCGAGAATGTCGAAACGCTCACATC
>DAIQNS010000314.1:0-2234 GCA_036788315.1 Alteraurantiacibacter sp.
CGCGCCGTCACGGGAAGGAACGCGAATGCTCAAGGGTCTTGACCACTTCAATCTGAGCACCACCGACATGGAAGCGACGCTGGGCTTTTTCGAAGAGCTTTTCGGGATGACGGCCAAGGCCGCCCCGGGGCAGGATGGCGCGCGCAACAGCTGGCTTCATGATGCGCAAGGGCGCGCGCTCGTCCATGTGAATTTGCGCGAACATCCCGCAGCCGACGGCCCGATCAACCACGCCGCTTTCGCGTGCGAAGGCTATGAGGAGATGCGCGGCAAGCTTGTGGCGGCGGGCCATGCAATCAAGGAACTGGACAACCGCGCTATCACCGGAGCACGCCAGATCTTCCTGCGCGGCCCCGAAGGCGCGCTGATCGAGCTGACCTTTCACGGGGATTAGGGCGCAATATCGAAGTGGTGCGCGGTGATCTCTTCCTGCGCAAACTTGCGGTAGAGTGCGCGGGCCGGAGCATCCTCGGGCAATATGTCGGCCTGCACGAAGATCATCCAGCATCCCGCCTCGCGGGCGATGCGGCGCGTTTCCTCGATCAGAGCGCTGGCAACGCCCTGGCGGCGATGCTTTTCGCTGACCGCCAGATCGTAGATGAACAATTCGCTGCGCGCCTGTTCGAACTTGGGCAGGATGAAACCGGCGAGCGCGCCCGCAAGACCTTCGCCAGCCTCGGCAACAATTGCCACGGCATACGGATTGGCGAGCCAGTCTGTGCAATAGAGATCATCGGGCTGGTCCGCCGGATAATCGCCGGGGGCGCCGAACACCTGCGCAAACAGCGCATTCATCGCCCGCATCGCGCCAAGATCGCCCGCGCCGAGCCTGCGCAAATTGCGGGCTTGTCCCCTACCCGGTGCCATTGTTCGCGCCTCCTCGCCCTTAGAACGCGCTGCTGTCGATTTCGATATTGCGCTCGTCACCCCAAGTTGCTGCCGAGCCGACAACGCGGTTGTCCTCGATCAGTTCGAGGACACGCGCTGGCGAGGGCATCCGGTCTTGCGCAGCATAGCTAACATTGCGCCCGGCAGTGGACAGCGAGATCGCGAAAGCGGATGGCTCCTTGTCATCCTCGGCGCTCTCGCCTGCGAGGATACCCGCGAGACTGTCAGGTCCGACATGCACGCCGTTGCCATTGTCGCCCAGCGCGAGAAGGTAGCTGTTGGCGCTGGCATTCGCACGGTAAGTCGCGCGCGCGATCCCCAATTGCTCGTCGCGGCACCAGGTCACCGGCGGCGCTGCCGTGCCCTCGGCGTTGTCCGTTACGTCCAGAGGCAAGCCCATCAGCAGGCCGCCGAGAATGGAGCCCAGATTATCCTCGGATTTTGCATCCTTCGCCCGTCCTCGAAACCGCAGCTTGGCTTCGCAATCGGCAATCGGTACGGCTTGCGGCGCATTGCCTTGGGGCAAGATGAGAGCATCAAGTGCTTCGTTCATCCATAGATGCAATTGCTTGGCATCGCGCGTCTTGGAGGAAGCACGCAGCTTCACATACCAGCCGTTCACCTCGAACAGCGCCACGCCGGTGCTGCGGTAGCTGCTCGACCTTACCTCATAGACAGCACGCAAGCCCGAGGCGTGCGGCTGTTCGGGCGGAGTGAACGCAGCAGGACCATGGATCAGCGCAAGATCGCTGAACTGTTCGCGCGCGCCGATTGCCGATTGCGCCTGGGCAAACCAGGTCGAGACGGCACCATTGGTGTTGCGGAAGACGTAGACGCTGAGCGAATCGGCAAGGCCGGGCGTATCGAAGGACACTCCGACATCGAGCGAATCCGGGGCAAAGGCCGTGCCCCGGCGTACCGAAATCGTTCCAAGAACGGCGGGGACACCAATGCCGCTGTGCGGGTGCACATAAGGCTCGCCCGCGGCCAGAGGAATGGCTTCCTGCGCGCGCAGCGGCAACGCAAGCAGCGCCGATGCGAGGAATGCCAGCGCGAATTTTCCTATGGTTGGCAACATGTTTCCCTCCGCCCCCTTTGGCGCAGAAGTCTCATGAAGCGCGCACCATCGCAAGCGCAAGCTGCCTCAGCGGCCAAGAACCGAGTTGAGCCCCGGCCCCGCTCCCTCAGCCCAGCCCGAGCGCGGCCTTGTAGGTATCGAGCACCATTTCCATTTCGTTGCGGTCGTCGGGCTTCATCTTGCGCAGGGCCACCACCTTGCGCATGATCTTGGGATCATAGCCCACCGCCTTGGCTTCGGCGTAGACATCGCGGATGTCGTCGGCGGT
>DAIQNS010000315.1:0-506 GCA_036788315.1 Alteraurantiacibacter sp.
GGGGACCATGTCTTCATCGGCTCCGGCGCGATCATCCTGCCCGGTGTGACCATCGGCAATTATTGCGTGATTGGCGCCGGTGCAGTGGTGACCAAAGACGTCGCCGACGGCACAGTGTGTGCTGGCAATCCCGCAAGACCCATCGGCTCGACTGCCGATCTGGAAGCGCGGATAGCGCAGCAATGCCCGACCGATGCGCAACTGGCTGACCACGCGAACTATCGCCAGCGTGTCGAGGGCGCGATCGCATTCGCGCAAGCGCGCAGCGGATCATGAATCTGCTCATTCTTGTGCCAAGCTCCCTGCTCGGCGGGGCGGAACGTATCGCTTTCAGCCTGGCCGAGACCCTGCTTCGCTACGGACACCGTGTCACCGTGTGCACCATTTCGCGCGGTCCCGGTACTGTATGGCCCAGATTGCAGCGATACGATCAGTTTACGCTCGTCTCGTCCGCTGCGAACAATGAGAAACGCGGCGTGCTGCAGTTCCTGTGCGCGATCCCCAAA
>DAIQNS010000315.1:516-2215 GCA_036788315.1 Alteraurantiacibacter sp.
CTCGTCGGACGTGACGCCGCGCTGGCAGCGGCCCGCGCGCTTGGCCCGTTCGATATCGTCTACACCACGCATGTGCACACCAACGGCTTGGCTTCGCTTCTCTTGCGCTGCGGCATCCTGAATGCCCGCTTCTTGGTGAGCCGCGAATCCACCCGCATCTTCGACAGATTCCGTGGGTCTCGCCGCGCGGTCTATCGCGCGTTTTACCGGCTATATGGTAGGCAGGATCTGCTGATCTTCCAGACCGATGAGATGCAGCAATCGCTGCGAGAAAACGTCCGGCTGCCTCGCGGGATCGTACAAGTCGTATTGCCGAACCCGGTTGACATCGCTCAGATCGACACCGCCCGGCAAGAGGCGCTGAATGAGCCCTTTGATGCAGCGGGGAGCGGCAAAACGCCCGCGCCTTTCAGAATCATCACCTGCGGCAGGCTAATCCCGTTGAAGCGGGTAGGATTGTTGCTGGACGCGCTTGGCCTGCTCGATGAAAAGCGGCGATGGCGGCTTGATGTTCTGGGCGATGGTCCAATGCGCCAGGAACTCGAGCAGCAGGCGCAGAGGAACGGTCTGGCAGGCCGCGTTCATTTCCATGGCAATATCGCCAATCCCTACGTCTGTATGGCGCGCGCTGATCTTGGTGTGCTGTGTTCCGAAATCGAGGGGTTTCCCAATGTGCTGCTCGAAATGATGGCGAGCGGCACGAAACAGATCATCTCCACGCCCTGCACACCCGCGGTGCGCAAGCTGCCCAATGTGGCCATATCGGAGGATGCAGCCGCCGAAGGGCTCGCGGCACTGGTTGCGCGGACAATGGACCGCCGCCCGGATCACTCCGCACGCTATCGCAAGCATGTCGAAGATTTGCATTCGATCGAAACCTTTGCGGAAACGGTGCTGGCAAAGCTCGATCCCACTTTGCAGCTTTAGCGCAGGCTTGCGCGTTCTCGCGCCTCACAAGCTCCAGTAATGCACGCCTTGCGGCATATCCTCGGGCGCGAATTGCGATTTCACATCCACGAACACGCCGCCATCGCGCAGTATCTTGCCGAGCGTGGCGGGTAGCGAGCCGAATTGCTCGTGTCCGACCGCTAGGATCAGTCCGTCAAGCTCGTGCATCTGGGCAAGCGAACACAGCTCGATACCATATTCTTCCTGCGCTTCGGCCGGGTTGGCCGCGGGATCATGCACCAGCGGCGAAATGCCGAAATCGCGCAATTCGGCAATGATGTCGGGCACTTTGGAATTGCGCAGATCGGGCACGTTTTCCTTGAAGGTCAAGCCGAGGATGCCCACGCGCGCCTGCCAGATCGGCCGCCCTGCCTGCGCCAGCAATTGCACGGTCTTGCGGGCGATGCTCGCGCCCATCCCGTCATTGATGCGCCTGCCTGCAAGGATCACTTCTGGATGATAGCCCAGCTTCTCGGCAGCAGCGGTGAGGTAATACGGATCGACTCCGATGCAGTGTCCGCCGACAAGGCCCGGCGTAAAAGGGAGGAAATTCCATTTCGTCTGCGCGGCGGCGAGCACGTCGCTGGTGCGGATGCCGAGCTTGTCGAAAATGAGCGCGATTTCGTTCATCAGCGCGATATTGATGTCGCGTTGCGTGTTCTCGATCACCTTGGCGGCTTCGGCGACCTTGATGCTGGGCGCTGAATGCAGCCCCGCCTGCACGATTGCGCCATAGACCGCCTCCACCCGT
>DAIQNS010000316.1:0-2208 GCA_036788315.1 Alteraurantiacibacter sp.
AGCGCGAGACTTCTAATCTTGAGGCAGCAGGTTCGAGTCCTGCCGGGCGCGCCACTTTTCCTTCAGGCGCTGCGCGCGAGACCGACATCGCGCTCGATCGCTGCGAATGTCGCGGCATCGTCGAGAAAAACATCCGCGCCGCGCGCGATGATGCATGAACCCCGGGTTTGTTTTTTGGCGACATAGAGCATGGTGTCTGCAGCCGACAGCAGCTGCGTCAGCGTGAGCGCCTCGTTCTCGACATAGGCAATGCCAAGCGTTGCGCTAATGGCGACGGTGCAGTTCGGCGCGGGTACGGCCTGCGCAAGGCTGTCGAGCAGGCGCTTGCTTGCAAGCTCGAGATCGGCCAGCAGATGGGCATCGCGGATGAGCAGCACGAATTCATCACCGCCCAGACGCGCGGCAAAGGAATTGGAAAGCCAGTTCTCCTGCAGGCGCTGGGCGGTTGCCTTCAGCACCTGGTCGCCTGCCATATGGCCATGTTCGTCATTGATTTGCTTGAAATGGTCCAGATCGATCATCGCCAGCGCATAGTTGAACTGCCGGCGCGGAGAATGATCGAGCCGCAGGTCGCGGAAAAACTGATGCAGATGGCGCCGATTGGGCAAGCCTGTGAGGTCATCGGTCATCGCCGCCTCGCGTAGCTTGCGCTCGGCTTCATGGCGCACGGTAACATCCTGAAATACACCTACGAGCGCGCTGATGCTGCCGTCTGCCCATTCCGCCTGGCCGATGGTGTGCACGCGCCTTTTTCTCCCGTGCGCACTGATGAAATCGAGCTCCAGATCCCAGCCCGTCCCATCGGTGGCGGCCTTGTCGAGAGCTGCTTCCATGATCGAGCGGTGCGGCGCCGGATAGAAGCACAAGGCGCTGTCAATCGGCACGCTCTGCGTGGGTTGAAGATCGTAGATCCGGAACACGCCGGGCGACCAGAAAACCTCGGCTGCTTCGAGATCATAGCGCCAGAAGCCGATTTCGGCCATCTGTTCGGCCTGCTGCAACAGGCTCAGGATGGGAACGCGGTCGTACAGGCCAGGCGTGATCATGCCGCTTCCTGGCTCGGACGAGCCAGAGCGCCTTGGGGCCCAAGGAAGGATTTTGGCGTTCCAGAAGTGTTTCATGGGCCAACCCTAACGCTGCACCCTTTCCAATTGATCACGCCGGTATGGGTAGATTCTCGCAGGAGCCCAGAAGCTGTTTTCGCGCGGAATGTCGGCGATTTTTACATCGAGGAGGACCGGTAACTTTTGGGAAACCATCGTCTTCCGCAGCAATCCGCCAGTTGCCAATTCTGGCACGCGCCATGCAATAATAATCACATATTCGACAGTTCTTCGAATGAGGCGGGGTCAACCCCTGGTCCCCAACCAAAGTCTCCACGGCCCCGCCTCTCCCGAAGAACCCAGCTCCCCTGAAAACTCAGAAACAGCCGCAGCCTAGCCTCGCGAAAACCACGGCGTGTCGGTGCGTGTCACGGAAATTTCGTGCGCGTAATGCTGGCACAAGGAAAGCGCTGTCGCGGGATCGCCGCCGAGCCAGTCTGCCCAGCTTTCGCGCGGAAGGATCAGGGGCATGCGCGAATGAACCGGCGCAACCACCGCATTGGCCTGCGTCATCACCATCGTATAGGCTGCGCCCCATTCGGCGGTTTCGCGCCACAGGCCCGCGACCGCCATCAAATCGCTGCCCGGCAGAGTGAACCAGGTGCGCGTCATCGCGCCTCTGGCCCCTTCGGCTTCGGCGAAAGCGGAAACAGGGACCAGGCATCTGCGCTCACGGAAGCTTGCTGACCAGAAGGGGCTGGAAAGCTTGTCCGAGCGCGCATTGTTGACAGGCTTTGGCTTGAGGAGCTGGCCCTTGGCGCCTTTGCGCTGGAGCGGGAAGCCCCACACCATCTGCACGAGCGCTGCGCCGGTGAGCACCATGCCCGGATAGCCGGGATAGATCATGTCGGGCGCATTGCCAGCAGGGGGAAGGGCGAAATCGGAGGAAACTTCGCGGAAGAAGTCGCCAACCTCATCCCGGCTTTTGGACATGCGATAAAGGTTGCACATTTTGCTGCGTCAACCCGCCATGTGGCTATTCGGCCTTGGCAACCTGCTTTTCGGTCAACAGTTGCTGCAATTCGCCAGCTTCGTGCATTTCCATCATGATATCGCTGCCGCCAACGAATTCGCCCTTGACGTAAAGCTGCGGAATCGTCGGCCA
>DAIQNS010000317.1:0-2205 GCA_036788315.1 Alteraurantiacibacter sp.
GTCACATAGCCGAGCCCGGCAAAGCCTTCCTTGCGCGCCCAGTCGTTCATCTCGTCGAAGAACTTGCGGCTCTTCTCGTGCGTGCCGGGCGCGGGGATCGCACGGACCACGCCGCCGCCGCCAACGATCTTCTCGAACAGACCAAAGCCCGACTTTTCAAAATGCGATGAGACATCGGCAATGATCAGCGGATTGCGCAGATCGGGCTTGTCGCTGCCGTATTTGAGCATGGCCTCGGCATAGGGGATGCGCGGAAATTCGCCTGCGGGCGTGACCTGCTTGCCCTCGGCAAAAGCTTCGAAAGTGCCCGCGATCACCGGCTCCATCGTTTCCCAGACTTCTTCCTGCGTGACGAAGCTCATTTCCAGATCAAGCTGGTAGAACTCGCCCGGGAGGCGGTCGGCGCGCGGGTCTTCGTCGCGGAAGCAGGGTGCAATCTGGAAATAGCGGTCAAAGCCCGAGACCATCAGCAATTGCTTGTAGATCTGCGGCGCTTGCGGGAGCGCGTAGAATTTGCCTGCGTGAATGCGGCTCGGCACGAGGAAATCGCGCGCGCCCTCGGGCGAAGAGGCGGTGAGGATGGGAGTCGAAAACTCGTTGAAGCCGATCGCGTTCATCCGGCTGCGAATATCCGCGACGATCCTGGTGCGCTTCATCAGATTGCGGTGCAAGGTCTCGCGGCGCAGATCGAGGAAGCGGTATTTGAGGCGGATATCCTCGGGATATTCCTGCTCGCCCGCGACCGGCATGGGCAATTCCTCCGCCGCGCTCTGCACGGTGATCGCGCGGGCAAAGACTTCGATTTCGCCGGTTGGCAAATCGGCATTGACCGTCGCTTCCATGCGCGCCTTGACCTCGCCGTCGATAGTGACGACGCTTTCCACGCGCAGCTTTTCGAGCACCGCCAGTGCTGGGGAATCCTCGTCCGCCACTATCTGCGTCATCCCGTAATGATCGCGCAGATCGATGAACAGGACCCCGCCATGATCGCGCTTGCGATGCACCCAGCCCGACAGGCGGACCGTTTCGCCAACATTCTTCGCCGCAAGGGCCGCGCAATTGTGGGTACGATAGGCGTGCATCTGTGCTCTTTCCAAACCGGGGTCTATGGCGCTAAAGGCGCGCACTGGTCATGCAGGGGAAAAATCCCCGCACCACGCGCGCGCTAACAGGGGAAGCACGGCGCTTTGTCAAGCATGGCAAGGATGTCAGAGGCCACCCCGCCGGGCGGTGAACCGTCCAGACAGAAACAAGAGACATATGCAAATTCATCCCCTGATTACCGATACAAAAACTCTCGCGGCGCTGTGCGACCGGCTGGCGCAAGGCGATTTCGTCTGCGTCGATACCGAGTTCATGCGCGAGAACACCTTCTATCCGCTGCTCTGCCTCGTGCAGATCGGCAATGCCGAGGAAGCCGCCGCGATCGACCCGCTGGCCGACGGCATCGATCTTTCCCCCATGCTCGAACTGCTGACCGAGAATGAGGAAATCCTCAAGGTTTTCCATGCCGGCGGGCAGGATGTCGAGATCATCTACAACCTCACCGGCAAGACGCCGCATCCCATTTTCGATACGCAGATCGCGATGATGGCGGTGAGCCAGTCCGAACAGATCGGCTATGCCAATCTGGTCGAAAGCTGGCTCAATAAGGAGATCGACAAGGGCGCGCGCTTCACCGACTGGAGCCGCCGCCCGCTGACCGAGCGGCAGATCGAATATGCCATTGGCGATGTGACCTATCTGGCGCAGATTTTCCCCAAGCTGCTGAACAAGCTGATCAAGACCGGGCGCGGCGCCTGGCTCGATGCCGAGATGGAGAAGCTCGCCGATCCGGCCAATTACGCGAACGATCTCGAACTTGCCTGGCACCGCATCCGCTCTCCGGGCCGCAATGCGCAGGTGCTCGGGCGGCTGAAAGCACTCGCCGCCTGGCGCGAAATCGAAGCGCAGGACAAGGACATTCCGCGCGGCCGCATCATCCGTGACGAGACGCTGGCCGATCTTGCGGGCCATCCGCCCAAGAAGCAGGAGGATCTCGCCAAGGTGCGCGGGCTGTCGAATGCGTGGAAGGACAATGAGATCGGCCGCCGCCTGATGCGCGTGCTGCGCGATGCCGAGCCGCTTCCGGCCGACGAGATGCCCGACAAGCCCAAACGCGGCGCGCCGCTCGGCAAGGAAGGCGCGCTGGTGACCGATCTGCTC
>DAIQNS010000318.1:0-2198 GCA_036788315.1 Alteraurantiacibacter sp.
AATCGCGATATTGACGATATCGGGCAGGTAATATTCGCCCTGCGCATTGTTGTTCTGCACCCGCTCGAGCAAGGCAAACACATCCGCCGCGCGCGCCGCCAGCAGGCCCGAATTGCACAAGGTGCAGGCGCGCTCCTGCTCGCTGGCATCCTTGAATTCGACCATGCGCACGATCCGGCCATCGCTTTCGGCGATCACCCTTCCATAGGCGCGAGCTTCCGCAGGCTCGAAACCCAGCACCACGGCGGCAGGAGCATCTTCGGCATGCAGCCGGTCAATCATCGCCTGCATCGTGGCGCTGCTGACAAAAGGCACATCGCCATACAGTACGAGCACATCGCCCTCGAAACCTGCCAGCGCATCGGCGGCCTGCTGAACCGCATGTCCGGTGCCCTTTTGCGGCTCCTGCACCGCAAAGTCGGTGCGCTCGCCGAGGGCTGCGTGCAATTGCTCGCGCGCTTCGCCCACGATTGTCACCAGACGCGCGGGCGAAAGCGCTTCCACGCTGGCGAGCAAATGCTCGATCATCGCGCGCCCGGCGATTTCGTGCAGCACCTTGTGGCGCGCACTGTTCATGCGCGTGCCCTTGCCTGCAGCAAGAATGACTGCCGCTATTTCTCGATCGTGATCACTCATGTTGTGCGCCATGCCAGCAATTCATTGCAGTTTCCATAGAGGGCGTTACGGCGCGCGCCCATGCAAGAATTTCCTTTTGACACCATCCTGTTCGACCTTGACGGCACACTGGTCGATTCCAATCTCGATCTCGCGCCTGCGGTCAATCATGCGCTGGCTATTGATGGTCGCGAAGCTGTTTCGCATGCCCAGGTGCGCGGCTACATCGGCGGTGGCGCGCCGCGCATGCTTGCACGCGCACTCGAGGCGACGGGCGGCCCTGTCAGCGAGGAGCGCTTTGCCCAGCTCACCGGGATCGTGCTTGATCATTACTGGGCGCATATCGCTGATAACACGGTGCCATTTCCCGGATGCATTGCCGCACTGACAGAGCTCAAGGAAGCCGGGGTCAAGCTCGCTGTGTGCACCAACAAATCCGAGGCCCCTGCCCGCACGCTGATCGAGGCGCTCGGCATGACGCATTTCTTCAGCGCGATCTATGGGGCCGATACGCTGGGGCGCGAGCGCGCCAAGCCGCATCCCGATATGCTGCTCGCCGCCGCCAGCGATTGCGGTGCAGAGCGCTTCGCGATGATCGGCGATTCGACATTCGATACCCGAGCCGCCAAGGCCGCAGGCGCGTCGGTAGTCGTGCTCAGCTTCGGCTATAATGACACAGATCCCCATGAGATGGGCGCAGATGCCGTAATCGACACTTTTGCCGATCTCGTTCCGGTTTTGAAAACGCTCTGATCCCGTGCGATTTCTGCTTGGCACAAAGCGTTTAACCTCTAGTCTCGGCGCTCATTGACCGGGGGGCTGTATGAGCAAGGGTGAAGCATCGCTAAGCGCATTGGCCAAGCTCACGCACATCGCGATCATCGCCTATATCGTCACCGCCATCGCCAATCTCGCGCTCACGGCCTTGAGCTTCTACGCCATGAGCAATGTGATGACACCGTCAGCTTCCCAGGATGGCTTGACCGGATTGATGGTCGTCGGGCTGGTCGCGAGCGTAGTGGGAATACTGAATATCATCAGCATTCCGGCCAGCATCATCCTTGTCGCACTGTGGGTGCACCGGGCCTTCGCCAATCTCCATGAAGCTGGGCTCGAGGGGCTGAATTACACCCCGGGCTGGGCGACGGCATCCTTCTTCATTCCCTTTGTGAACATGGTGGTGCCGATGCGCGCCTTGCGTGAATTGCACAATCGCAGCCACGGCGAAAGTGACTGGCACGCGGCGATCAGTGTGGGCGATGTCACCTCGTGGTACGCCTGCCTGTGGGCGGCATTCCTTGTCGGAGTTGCGCTCGCAGCTTTCCTCGCGCTCGATTCCATACCCTATGTGCATGTCTTGCTGCCCGCTTTGGGCTGGGCCGGACTCGGATTGCTCTTCACGATCTTCGTGCTCGGCTCGGCGTGGTTCCTGTTGCAGATTGTGAACAAGGTGACCGCTGCGCAAAATGCCATGCTGCATTATGCGCAGGCAGGCGTATTCGAATAAAGTCTGCAACGGCGAACAGGGGAATTGATGCTATGGAGCAAGGGCTCGAAAGTCTGAAGACGAGGGCGATGGTGGC
>DAIQNS010000319.1:0-2183 GCA_036788315.1 Alteraurantiacibacter sp.
CTCGCCGCGCTCGTGCGGCTTTTTTGAGGGGGTGCGCATGTTGGGATACCCTCTTGAAGCCGTGCTGCTGGGCGATATATTCGGGCATTGCGCCTTCGGCCGCGTGAGCGCGCGGCAATGGCAGGTGAGCGCGGCAATGGTGCTTGGCGCAGCGGCGCTTAGCGCATTATGGAAACTGGCGGGTTGAAACCCACTCGCGGGCCTGAACTGGTCCCGTCGTCGATGGCGCGTTCAGAGGGGCAGGAATTGCTCCGCCGCCATCAAGGCAAGCGCGCAACTGACCACGATGACCATCCGCGCCGTGTCGAGCGGATTGGCGGCCTGCGTGCGCAAGAGGGCGATAGTCTTTGCCATGGCACCGGTTATGCGCGGCAAATTCCTAAGAAGACGTTAACGCTGCACTCGCGCTTGGCACATGCTGGCTGGCGCAGTGGAAGCTGCCGCCCCCTGTCAGCACCGCATCGGCGCGCAGGCCTACTGCCTTGCGTCCGGGAAACAGGTCGCCAATCGTCTGCACCGCTTCGGCGTCGTTCTCCGCGCCGTAAACCGGTACTACGACAATATCATTGGCAATCACGAAATTCATATAGCTCGCTGGCTCCGCATCCTCGCTGTCCGACACATTGCCGGGGGAGGGGATAGTGTGAACCTTGAGCCCGAAAGCTTCGGCGCGGCTCATCGCATCGGCATAGACGCCAGCATTGGGATCGTGCGCATCGTCTGCCACAGGGATAGCGATTTCGCCCGGTGCGACAAAGCGGGCAAGATTGTCGATGTGGCCATCAGTGTGGTCGCCTGCGAGGCCATCGCCGAGCCACAGGATTTCGCCAAAGCCCAGATCGCGGCGCAAATTGGCGGTGATGGCGGCACGATCGAGCGCGGGATTGCGGTTGGGATTGAGGAGGCACTGTTCGGTGGTTGCAACCAGCCCGGTACCATCGCCATCGATTGCGCCGCCTTCCAGAACCCAGTCGGCGCGCGTGTAGGCCATACCGCCTGCCCGGGCGAGCGAGGCACCGGTCTCCTGATCGCCTTCGAGCAGATATTTGCCGCCCCAACCATTGAAGCCGAAGCCCTGCGCACGCCGCTCACCTTCGCCTGAAAGCACTGCAAGCGGGCCGATGTCGCGCAGCCAGATATCGCCGAAAGGGTGCTGCTCGATAAGGATTTCAGCGCCTACCAGCGCGCGCGCTTCTGCCTCGCTCGCGGCATCGCGCACGACGAGGCGGACTTCCTGCCCGGTGCCCGCGACGGCGTTGGCGAAGGCGGCGATCTGTTCCTGCGCGGCCTCGTAATCCTCCTGCCACAGGCTCGCATCGCTGGGAAAACCGATCCACAGCCAATCCTGCAAGGCCCATTCGGGTGGCATCATCCAGTGCTGGCTCATCACTCCGCTTTCCTCTCGCGCCGCCGCGACCGGCTTTCGGGTCGCGGCACGGTTCGGCGCGTCTGTGGCAAAGCGCGAGCATCAGAGCAAGCCTTGGGCAAGCCTTGGGCAAGCATAACGCCCTTGCTCCCAAGCCAAGGGAAAGGCAGATGCGGCCAATGGCAGCCGACTGGAACCAAGCGCTGGAGCGCGCGCGCGCGCATGCGCCGTTTTTGGCGGTGGCAATGCGCCGACGCGAGGAGCTTGTTGCGCTGATGCAGGAGGGGCGCGGGGAAGAAGCACTCGCGGCGGCTCTGGCGCGCGATGGAAGCCCCCTTGATGAAGGTAGCGCGCTGCGCCGCGAGCGCCTCTCGCTTGCGCTGGTGCTTGGCATTGGCGATCTTGCAGGGGCCTTTCCGCTTGGCCGGGTAATGCAGGAGCTCTCCGATTTTGCCGATCAGGCGCTCGACCGGGCGATGCGCGCCGCCGTGGCGCAGCGCATGCCCGATGCCGATTTTGCCGGGTTCAGCGCGATTGCGCTCGGCAAGCAGGGCGCGCGCGAGCTCAATTACAGCTCGGATATCGACCCTATCCTGCTGTTCGATTCGGCCACTTTGCCGCGCCGCGAACGCGAAGAGCCGGGCGCCGCGGCGCAGCGCTATGCACGGCGCGTAGTCGAACTTTTGTCGCAACCGACAGGCGATGGCTATGTCCTGCGCGTCGATCTGCGGCTGCGCCCGGCAAGCGAGGTAAGCCCGCTCGCGATCCCCTTTGCAGGCGCAATTGCCCATTACGAAAGCTCGGCGTTGGCATGGGA
>DAIQNS010000320.1:0-2162 GCA_036788315.1 Alteraurantiacibacter sp.
CGTTTCGGCTGCCTGCGCGATCAGGCCAAGCGTATCGCGCAGATAGCCGATGAGGCTGCCCGCAACGAATACCGCGCCTTCGATGGCGTAATGGCGCTCGCCCCCAAGCTGATAGAGCACTGTGCCCAAGAGGCGATTTTCCGAACGCGGCAAGTGCGTGCCGGTATTGGCGAGAATAAATGCACCTGTGCCGTAGGTCGCTTTCGTTTCGCCCGGCGAGAGGCAGCCTTGCCCGATGGTGGCGGCTTGCTGATCGCCAGCGAGCCCGCAGATCGGGATTTGCGCGCCGAGCCAGTGCGGCGCGGCTTGCGCAAGCGTCCCGGCGCTCTCGCACAGGCTGGGCAAGGCCGCTGGCGGCACGTCCATCAACGCGCAAAGTTCCGCGTCCCAGTCTGTACCGTCCAGCGCGAGAAGAAGCGTGCGGCTGGCATTGCCGGGATCGGTGATATGCGCTGCGCCGCCGGTGAGCTTCCACACCAGCCAGCTTTCGATTGTCCCCAATGCAAGCGTGCAGCGCCCGGCTGCATCGGCTACCGCGCCCTCGTTCTCCAGCAGCCAGCGCATCTTGGTGCCCGAGAAGTACGGATCGAGCAGCAGGCCGGTCTTTGCACGGACCATCGCTTCATGGCCGGCATTCCGGAGCCGCGCGCAAAAATCGGCTGTGCGCCGATCCTGCCACACGATTGCCCGCGCGAGCGGCTCGCCGGTCGCCTTGTCCCATGCGACCACCGTTTCGCGCTGATTGGTGATGGCAATGGCGGCAATTTGCTTTGCCCCGCCTGCCTCTTCGACCACCGCTCTTGCGCAGGCCAGCGTCTTCTCCCAGATTTCGCTCGCATCGTGTTCGACCCAGCCGTCCTGCGGATAATGCTGCGTCAGCTCTTCCTGCGCAGTGCCATGCACTTGCCCATCGCGCGCAAACAGCATCGCCCTTGTGCTGGTCGTGCCTTCATCCAGAACAAGGATCAGTTTTCCCGCCATTGGCAATCCCTCCGCTTTGCCCCCATATGCGCCCGATGGCGCTTCCCCCGCAACCCTGGCCGACGGGCATGGCTGAACAGGTCGAGCCGCTGGTGCGCCGCGTGCTGGCGCCCAACGCCTCGCCTTTCACCTATACCGGCACGCAGACCTATCTGGTCGGTACAAGCGCTTCGCTCGCAGTGATCGATCCCGGGCCTGATGAAGCCGGGCATCTGGCAGCGCTCACCGCAGCGATCGGCGATGCGCATGTGGCCGCGATCATGTGTACGCACACGCACCGCGATCATTCGCCCGCGGCTGCTCCGCTGGCCGAGGCGACGCGGGCGCCGATTGTCGGCTGCGCGCCGCTTGTGCTGGAAAGCGCGCACCCGCGTGTCGACGCCCCCTTCGACAAGACCTATGCGCCTTCCCGCGTACTGGCAGACGGCGAAGCGGTCGAAGGCGAGGGCTGGACCTTGCGCGCTCTCGCGACGCCCGGCCACACTTCGAACCATCTGTGCTTCGCACTCGAAGACAGCGGCGCGCTGTTCACTGGCGATCATGTCATGGGCTGGTCCACCAGTGTAGTGGTGCCGCCCGATGGCGACATGGCGCACTACATGGCCAGCCTTGAAAAGCTTCAGACGCGCAGCGACCGCGTCTATTATCCCGCACATGGCCCCGCAGTGGAAAAGCCGCAGCAATTGGTTCGCGGGATGATCGGGCACAGGCGGATGCGCGAGAAGCAGATCCTGCGCCTGCTGGGCGAAGAGGCGCGCGCAATTCCCGCGCTGGTACCGATCATGTACAAGGGGCTCAACCCCATGCTCTGGCCCGCAGCGGCACAAAGCGTGCTGGCGCATTTGCTCGAACTGGAACGGCGCGGCGAAGCAAGCTGCACGAACGACATCTGGTCGGCCCTGTAGCCAGTAAACCCTCGTCAAGCGCGGCCCAATGGCTATATGCATATGCCACGCGAATTCATCACGGGACCGATTATGACCGACCAGACCGCCATTCCTGCCGGCATTGACCTGCGCGAAGAGATCGATCGGCTGCGCAAGGAGCGCAATGCTGTGATCCTGGCGCATTACTACCAGAAGCCCGAATTGCAGGACCTGGCCGATTTCGTTGGAGATTCGCTGGAACTCTCGCGCAAAGCTGCCGAGACCGATGCCGAGGTGATCGCCTTTTGCGGCGTC
>DAIQNS010000321.1:0-2144 GCA_036788315.1 Alteraurantiacibacter sp.
ACGGCTTGCGCATATCCCAGCAGCAACGCCGCGACCGCAGCGCCGACGACCGCGCCCATGCCGGCAAGCGAACTGATGCGGAACGCGAAGGCCAGCGTGAGCCATACCGCCGCATAGGCAAGCCCGATCGGCCAGGCGAGGCCGATGCTGACGCCAAGATTGGTGGCAACGCCCTTCCCGCCTTTGAACTTCAGCCAGACCGGGAAGCAATGGCCGATCACCGCGCCCAGCGCCGCCAGAGCGACCGGCGCGAACATTTCGCCCGGCATGCCCCAGAGCGACTTCGCAATCAGGACAGGGACCATGCCCTTCCCCAGATCGAGCAGCAAAGTTGCCGCCGCCAGCCCCTTCGATCCGGTGCGCAGCACATTGGTCGCGCCAATATTGCCGCTGCCGATATTGCGGATGTCCCCCTTGCCCGCCGCCATGGCAAGCAACAGGCCAAAGGGGATCGAGCCGAAGGCATAGCCTAGCAACAAGGCCAAAAGTATATCCAAACCGAACCTCCGCTCGTCCTGAGCTTGTCGAAGGACCGCTTTTCCTTCAAGCGCTGCGATAAAGACAAAAGCGACCCTTCGACAAGCTCAGGGTGAACGGAATTGTGATGAAAATGGACGAGACCTCCCCCATCCTCCTGTTCGATTCCGGCCTTGGCGGGCTCACGGTGCTGTCAGCCCTGCGAGAAAAGCTGCCGCAAGCGCCAGTCATCTATGCTGCTGATACCGCCGGATTGCCCTATGGCGATAAGACCGAGGCGGAAATCGCCGCGCGCGTTGCAGGGCTGCTGGGCCGGATGAGCGAGCGGTTCGCCCCGCGCATCATCTGCATTGCTTGCAACACAGCCAGTACCATCGCGCTCGGCATGGTGCGCAGTGTGCTGCAGGTGCCGATCGTGGGCACTGTTCCCGCAATCAAACCTGCCGCCTTTCTGACGCGCACGGGCACCATCGGCCTCCTCGGCACAGCGGCCACGATCCGCCAGCGTTATGTCGACGACCTTGAAGCCGAATTTGCCGCAGACAAGCGACTGATCCGCCATGCAGCGCCCGAGCTTGTCAGCGCAGCCGAGGCGAAAATGCGCGGGCACACGCCCGATCCGGGCGTATTCGCGCGCGCCATCGAAGGCATGCAGGCCAAGGCCGGGGATCATGTCATTGATACAGTCGTGCTGGCATGCACGCATTTTCCGCTCATCGAGGAAGAGCTGAGCAAGGCCGCAGGCGGCAAGATCATTTTCGTCGATGGAGCGCAAGGAATTGCCCGCCGCATCGCCCAGCTTACCAGCGGGCAGGACTTTGTCCGCAGCCAGCCTGACCGCGCGACTATCACCGGACCGATCGACGATGCTCTGGCCTCTGCCTTGTTGCCTTATGGCCTCACGCAGATCGAACCGTTTTAGCTGCGAATCGCTCGCAAACTTCGTGCTTCAAACCCGCGCAACAATTGACTAAGTGCGGTTTCCTTGATTCCGCGAGAAAGCGGCGCTGAACGGAAATCGCACCTGTGAATTACAACCACATCTTCGATCAGGCGATCGACCGACTTCATTCCGAGGGGCGTTACCGGGTCTTTATCGACATCCTGCGCAACAAGGGCGCCTACCCCAATGCGCGCTGCTTTGCGGGGCACAACGGGCCCAAACCGATCACGGTGTGGTGTTCCAATGATTACCTCGCGATGGGCCAGCATCCCAAGGTGGTCGCCGCCATGGAAGAGGCGCTGCACGACGTCGGCGCAGGCTCGGGCGGCACGCGCAATATCGGCGGCAACACGCATTATCATATCCAGTTGGAAAGCGAACTGGCCGATCTGCACGGCAAGGAAGGCGCGCTGCTGTTCACCAGCGGATATGTCTCGAACGATGCAACCTTGTCCACGCTCGCCAAATTGCTGCCGGGCTGCGTGATCTTCTCCGACGCGCTGAACCACGCCAGCATGATCGCCGGCATCCGCAACGCCGGATGCGAGAAGCGCGTGTTCCGTCACAATGATCTCGAGCATCTGGAAGAGTTGCTCTCCGCTGAGGATCCGGCAACGCCCAAGGTCATCGCTTTCGAGAGCGTCTATTCGATGGACGGCGATGTCGCGCCGATCCACGCGATCTGCGATCTGGCCGAGAAATACAACGCGCTCACCTATATCGA
>DAIQNS010000322.1:0-718 GCA_036788315.1 Alteraurantiacibacter sp.
TGGTGGTGGTCTTGCCCGAGCCGTTGACGCCGATCACAAGGATCACCTGCGGGCGCGGAAACGCGGTCACTTCGAGCGGCTTGGCGACGGGGCGCAGAATTTCGGCGATTTCCTCGGCGACCGCCTCTTTCAGCTCGCGTTCGGTTATCTTGAGGCCGAAGCGCTTTTCCGACAATTTTGCGCGAATGCGCGCGGCCGCGCTCGGGCCAAGGTCGGACATGATCAGCGCGTCCTCGACCTCGTCGAGCGTTGCATCATCGAGCGTGGCGGTGCCGACAACCCCGGTGAGATTTTCGGACAGGCGCTCGGACGTCTTGCGAAATCCGCCGAACAATTTCTGGGTCCAACTTGGCTCGCTCATATCAGCAGGCCTCCTTCGACCGATTGCGGGATCAATTCGACAAATGTTCCGCGCGCCGTGCCTTGCGGAACGCGCATTCTTGCAAAGTTGCCTGCATAGCCTGAGCCATCGGCTTCGGCGAGGACTGTCAGCCCGGTTCCCACAAGGCTGGCGAGCCAGTCGGCGCGCAGAGCGCTGACCGCTTCGCGCAACTCGCCCGCGCGCTGTTTGATCACCGCCTTGTCGACCTGCGGCATGCGCGCAGCGGGTGTGCCCGGGCGCGGCGAATAGGGGAAGATATGGCCATGGACGATGCCAAGCTCGCGGATCATGGACAGATTGTCGGCATGGTGCGCGGGTGTTTCAGTGGGGAAGCCT
>DAIQNS010000322.1:728-2123 GCA_036788315.1 Alteraurantiacibacter sp.
CAGCTGCTCCACCAGCACAAAGGCCTCGGCGCGGCTGTGGCGGCGCTTCATGCGCTTGAGGATAAGGTCCGCGCCATGCTGCAAGGAGAGGTGGAGATAGGGCGCGAGGCGTTGCTCGCTGGCGAGCAGATCGAACAATTGCGCATCGATTTCCACCCCGTCGACCGAGGAGAGGCGCAAACGGCGCAACTCAGGAAATTCTGCGAGGATCGCTTCCACCAGCACCCCAAGGCCCGGCGATCCAGGCAGATCATGGCCCCAGCTTGTCAGATCAACCCCGGTGAGCACCACTTCTGGCGCGCCTTGTGCCAGATGGCTTTCGACCTCGCGCAGCACCTCTACGACGCTCAACGAACGGCTCGCCCCGCGCCCTTGCGGAATGACGCAGAAAGTGCAGGCATGGTCGCAGCCGGTCTGCACCCCGATGAAGGCGCGCGTGTGCTGCTCGGGCCGGGTCATAGAAGCGGGCTCGGGCACGTTCCAGCTGCGCGCATCGAGTTTGGCACCATTGGCGACGATCCCGTCGACCTCGTCCATGGCGGCAAGGGCTTCACGTTCGATGTCGGCGGCGCATCCGGTTACGAGCAGCCGCGCATCAGGCCTTTTGCGGCGAGCGCGCCGGATCGCCTGGCGGGTCTGGCGCACTGCTTCGGTTGTCACCGCGCAGGAATTGACCACCACGAGATTTTCGTCTGCCACGAGCGCGCGAATCCGCTCGCTTTCGGCAATGTTCAGACGGCAACCCAGCGTGATGACTTCAGCAAGACTCACGCAAAATCCTCAAGGTCGAAGGAACCGCGAAAAGTCTCGGTTGCAGGGCCGCTCATGATGATGGTGCCACCGCTGCTCCAGGTAATGTCGAGCGGGCCGCCGGGCAGATGCACGGTCACCTCCTCGTCCACCAGCCCGCGACGGATGGCCGCCACCGCAGTGGCGCAGGCGCCCGTCCCGCAGGCGCGCGTTAGCCCGGCACCGCGCTCCCACACGCGCAGCCGGATGGTGCCGCGATCCTCGACCGTGGCGACATTCACATTGATCCGTTCGGGAAACAGCTCGTCATGCTCGATGATCGGGCCAAGGCTTTCCAATTGCACCGCGTCATCATCAGCGACGAAGAACACCACATGCGGATTGCCCACATTGACGGCGACGGGATGTTCCAGCTCGTCCCATGCGACCGGCATGGCGAGGGTATCCATGGCATAGGCAAGCGGGATCGCTTCCCATTCAAAACGCGGGGCGCCCATATCGACAGCAATCGCTTCGCCATCGGGGCGGGTTTCGATAATTCCGCCAGCGGTGACGATCTGCGCCGGTTCGCCCAGCAGCAGGCCGACCGCGCGCGCGGCATTGCCGCAAGCTTCCACTTCGCCGCCATCCTGGTTGAAAATGCGC
>DAIQNS010000323.1:0-2080 GCA_036788315.1 Alteraurantiacibacter sp.
TTTCCACCAGCTTCTGGAACAACGAACGGGCATCCACGGTGGCGCGCACTTCGCCTGTCTTGGGCGATTTGAGATCGAACTCAGATCCATCGCGCACCGCTTCCATGAATTCATCGGTCAGCAGCACGCCGTGATGCAGATTGAGCGCCTTGCGGTTGAAATCGCCCGAGGGTTTGCGGATTTCGAGGAATTCCTCGATCTCGGGGTGGTGGATGTCGATGTAGCAGGCGGCCGAGCCGCGCCGCAGCGAGCCTTGCGAAATCGCCAGCGTAAGCGAATCCATAACCCGCACAAACGGGATGATGCCGCTGGTCTTGCCATTGAGGCCGACCGGCTCGCCAATGCCGCGCACATTGCCCCAGTAGGTGCCGATGCCGCCGCCCTTGGAGGCAAGCCAGACATTCTCGTTCCACGTGCCGACAATGCCATCGAGGCTGTCCGATACCGAGTTGAGATAGCACGAGATCGGCAGCCCGCGCCCGGTGCCGCCGTTGGAGAGCACCGGCGTTGCGGGCATGAACCAAAGATTGGAGATGTAATCATACAAGCGCTGCGCATGTTCGCTATCGTCGGCATAAGCGTCCGCGACGCGGGCGAACAGGTCCTGGAACCCTTCGCCGGGCAGCAGATAGCGGTCGATCAGGGTCGCCTTGCCGAATTCGGTCAGATTGGCATCGCGCGAGGCATCGGTTTCGACCACGAAGCGGCGCGCATTGACCTTCTTGGAATCGCCATCGGCACTGGCCTTGGCATCGCCCAGCGCGCTCGCAGCGGCTTTCGCGGCTTCTGCCATGGCAGAGGCGGTCGCCTTGCTCACCAGCTCTTCGCTGCCTTCGTCAGTGGTTTTCATATCGACGGCCTTCGCGCTTGAGGAGGCGGCATTTCCAGCGGGCTTGCCACCATTCTTCGAAACGGTTTCCCCCGCAGCATTCTCTTCCATACCCATTGCGGCTTCATCGGTGCTGCGGAATTCCATTTTGCCCTGTCCTCGACTTGTTCACCATGCGGCCCTGTGAACCTACCGGGTGCATGATCAATGTTCCACGTCTGTTCGCAGAAAGCCGGGCTGAATGCCAGCACTTCCGCGCCCCTTTTTTGCAGCGTCGGGAAGCTTTCCCGCTTGCTGCGATCGCCCCGCACGGACCCACCCGACACAGACTCCATGCCCATCCGCGCCGAGGCGCGCTGCGCAGTTGAAATCTAGGTCTAGTAGGTCGCCCCGGCAAGTCGACCACAACCCATAGTGAATCAGAGGCGATTCCAGCGCAAGAGGGTTAATGATGTTTTATGACGATCCCGCCATCATTCGCCACGTGTGTCATGCCAGCAATACACCGCGACGCGTGGAGTCTCCAAGGGTTATGCCTTGCGCAAGGGCTAATCGAATCTGCGGAAAAATATCTGTGCAATCGCGTGGACAAGTTTGGCTGGAAATGCCGTCCTGCACAAAGCGGTGCTGAAGTAAAAATTCAACCTTTGTGCGCTATGAGGCCAAGCGTGGAGTCGCAAGCGCGATTGAGCCTGCTTGTGAGCGGGCCCAGGAGCTTGAAACCCAAGAGGAGGTCAACGCCCGATGATAGCACTCGTGAAAGCCGTTCCCTTCGGCATCATTCTCACGCTGCTCGTCTGCCTGTTCATGGGCTCGGGTGGGGGCACGGGCGGGATGCTCGCCATCCGCAGCTTCGATGTCGACATTGCGCAACTGGGCATCGACATGCGGCTTTACTGGAGCTGGGCCCTGTTCCTTGGCGGCACCGGGCTGACCTGGGCGCTGCTGCTGATGATCGGGGACTGAACCCTTACGGCACCAGCACGGTGTCGCGCGCGGTTTCGAGCGCTTCGGGATAATCGGTGATGTAGTGCAGACCGCGGCTCTCCTGGCGCGACAATGCGCTGGTCACGATAAGCTGCGCGGATTGCAGCAGATTGCGCAATTCGATCAGGTCCGTGGTGACGCGGAAAGAGCCGTAATAATCGTCGACTTCCTCCTGCAACAGCCGGATCCGGTTGCGCGCGCGTTCGAGCCGCTTGGTGGTGCGCACGATGCCGACATAGTTCCACATGAAGCGGCGGATTTCGG
>DAIQNS010000324.1:0-2080 GCA_036788315.1 Alteraurantiacibacter sp.
TGGTCGCGATTGCGCCGCTATAGCGGCCGGTGAACATCGCCGCGACGGCGAACACGCCGAAATAGAGGCCCATCCAGCGGGTGAACAGCGCCGAGCGGGCAAACACGCGCCAATCGGGCGCACCCTGCCACAAGATCCGCTCACCTGGCGGAAGATCGCCGGGCAGGCCGCGGATCGGCTCATGCTCATACTCGGTTATAAGCATGGTTCTTGCCGATCTCGGTTGGCATAAAGATAACCGCCGCCGAAATAGGCCACGATGCGCTCTTCCTCGTAACGGGTGATTTCCGCTGCTCCGGCAATCGCGGGCACGCCGTCATAATCGGCGGCATTGATTGCATCGAGATACACTTTGCCGCGCCAGATCCGTGCCATCGTCATCGGCGCGAGCACCGTCTTCGCGCCCGTGTCCACCGCCAGATAGCGCGCCACGCTTTCAGCCCGGTCGACCCACAGATCAACCACCTTGCCCGCAACCTTGCCGTCGGCGGCAATGACATCCATGCCGCGCGGATCATTGCTGAGTGCAGGAATGATCATCGAGACGGCCTTGAGATTGTCGTCTGCGGCCATCGGCACAATGCGCGCATGACCATGGTCGTCAAGGTCGGGATATTTGGCGCGGTTGGCATAAGCGGCAGGGCCAATGCCATCGACCAGCGGATTGCCCGTCGGGATATAGGGGGAGCCGCCGTAGGGCTCGAAGCGCTCGGCCGCGATGTTGACCGGTTCACGGTCCCTGAAATTGGGCACGGCCTTGATGCCGCGATCAAACGGCAGGCGGAAGAACTTCGGCGCTGCATCCTGCAAGGGTCCGCCGGGTGCTTCGACCATGCCGGTCATCTCATCCTCGAGCGGATAGCCCTCGCGGCGGTCTTCGCGCCGCAGCCAGAAAATCAGGCCGACGAAGAAGAGAAAGAACAGCGTAAGCACGATCTCCGCGACGTCGATTGATCCTACAATGTTGGCATCTGTCATTTTGCGTTCCTTTCCCGCGCGCTCATGTTGGAAATTCGCTCAGTCCGAACTCGCCCCGCGAAGGGCCAAGCGCAGCGTTCGGTGAGGTGTGCTGGCCGCGTCCGACCAGCGGGCCGAGCACGACGATCGTGCCCAGCAAGAGGATGATTTCGATGATGTAGACCACGCTGTAGCCGGTGGCGCGCGAGGCGACGGCGCTGCCCAGATGGTCATTGATCGCAAGGTAGCCGATGCCGTCACGCAGCAATCCGCCCGCGGCAATCGCGAGGCCTGCGCAACACGCCTGCACCGCTCCCCACACGCCCAGCGTCAGGCCCGCGCCGCCCGCTTGCGCGAGCGCCATGGTCGCCACCAAAGTGCCGACCGAGAACAGGCCGATGCCAAGGCCGATGGCAATTGCGCCAAACGCAAGCATGGCAGGCGCTTCGAAAGGCGCGGCAAACAGCACCATGAGAAACGCGCAAATGCCCGAGGCAGCGCCGTAGCCTGCCATCCGCAAGGGATCGGCCCGGCGGCTCATCGCGCGCCCGGCAAGCGCAAAGCCAATCAATGCGCCCAAGGCCCAGCCGCCCGTCAGCCCAGTAGTCGCGCCGACCGAAAGGCCCAGAATTTCGCCGCCGTAAGGCTCGAGCAGCGCATCCTGCATCGCAAAGGCCGCTGCGCCCATACCCACAGCGAGCATCAGCCGCGCGGCATTGGGACGGCGCATGAATTCGTTCCACACCACGCTGAAAGGCACGCGCGCGGCATTGTCGCCGGGCGCGGGGCGCCTGCGCGCTTCCTGCTTCCACAAGGCCACCAGATTGAGCACGAAAGTGATCACCGCCGCACCTTGGATGACCTGCGCGAGGCGCGTCGGGCTGAAATCGTAAAGCAGCGAGCCGATGGCCAGCGCCGCCAGCATCATTCCCACCAGGAGCATCACATACAGCAACGCGACCGCGCGCGGGCGCTTGTCGGCAGGGGCAAGATCGGTGGCGAGCGCGAGGCCCGCGGTCTGCGTCGTGTGCAGGCCCGCGCCGGTCAGCAGGAACGCCAGCATCGAGGCGACAACGCCCACGACATAGACATCGGGCCGGCTCATCAGAATGAGCGCGAAAGG
>DAIQNS010000325.1:0-2068 GCA_036788315.1 Alteraurantiacibacter sp.
ATCCATCAACTGGTTACCGGCCCAGGCTTCGGGGATCAGCATCATCATCGCATGGGCAAGCGAATAGCCGCCCAGCAGAAGCAGTTCGAGCGCATTGTCGAGGCAAGCGGTGTCGGACTGGCCATGCGGCACGATCGGCCACAATTTGTCGAGGTCCGCGCCCAGAAGGTCGCTTTCCATCGTGCGGCGGCGCGCATTCATCCAGTTGACGTTGCCGCGCACGGTATTGATTTCGCCATTGTGCGCAATCAGGCGGAACGGCTGCGCGAGGCGCCAGCTGGGGAAAGTGTTGGTGCTGAAACGCTGATGCACGAGGCCCAGCGCACTGGTGCAATCGGGATCGCGCAGATCATCGTAGAAACTGCCGACCTGCGTTGCCAGCAGGAGGCCCTTGTATACGACCGTGCGGCTCGAGAAGCTGGGCATGTACAGCTTTTCAAGGCCGGGCAAGTTGTGCTTGGCGGCGAGTTCCTTGAGCGGGTTCTGCGTCTGCTTGCGGATCACGATCAGCTTGCGCTCGAACGCATCCTGATCGGCGCAATTGGTGCCGCGCGCGATGAAGCACTGGCGGATCACCGGCATGCTTTCAAGGACGGCCTTGCCCAGCCCTGTGGTGGTCGTTGGCACTTCGCGCCAGCCGATCAGTTGCTGACCTTCCTTGGCGATGAACTTTTCGAACTGGCCGGTAATGAATTCGCGCGCCGCATGATCTTGCGGCATGAAGCACATGGCCACCGCATAATCGCCCGGCTGCGGCAAGGTCAGCCCCTTGGCCGTCGCCCATTTGCGATAAAGCGCATCGGGAATTTGCATGAGAATGCCCGCGCCATCGCCCAGCAGCGGATCTGCGCCCACTGCGCCGCGATGATCGATATTCTCGAGAATCTGCAACGCCTGCGAGACAATGGCGTGCGATTTCTCGCCCTTGATATGGGCGACAAAACCAACGCCGCAATTATCGTGCTCGTTGCGCGGATCGTAAAGACCCTGAGGCCCGGGCAATTCGGGCGGATACTCGGGCGAATACTCGGTCAATCTTCAACCTTCCTGTTTGTGGCTCGCTGGCCCGCCGGTCACCGCAGGCATGGCGCGCCTCGCCCGCTGTTTGCAGCGGAAACGAAACGCGACTCATTTGGCCTGTTTGGTGCCCGAAAATGTCGCGAGTGATCCCCATGGCGACAGGAAGGAATTTTTGCAAGGCTGGAAGGTGCACTTGCCCCAAGGGCTGTACCCTCGGCGCGGCGGTTTCAGTTGCTGAATTGCGAGAGATTCATGAGCGCATCGCGCAAGGCCTGATCCTGCGGGTCGAGCGCGCGGCGCGGCTTGCCGTGGTCGTCATGAATGCCGCCCGCACGGTCAAGCCCGGCAAGCGCCAAAGCGTCGCTGAGCGCGGCCGCAGACCTGACGGGCGAAGCCGCCTGAGCAAGCGGCGCGCGTGCCATATCCGCGCTCTTGATGTCCACTTGCGGGCTCTGTTCAAGGGGCCGCTCTGCTGCGGCGCGGACGCTGGCGGTCATCGCAAGCAGCGAGGTGTAATTGTTGCCGAGCGTGGTTTCGTCCCCGGAGTCGTCTGAGGAGTCGTCTGAGGCGTCGTCTGTAGCGTCGTGTGCGCCGATCAGCTCATCGGTTTCGAGAAAGGGTTTGGTTGCGGGGTGATAGACATCCTGCGCGGCCGGGTGCGATGGATCGGCGCGGCTGGTTTGCGCCGTGGTCTGCGCTGTGGGCTCATCGCCTCCTCGCGGAGCCGGTTTGTCCGCAATTTCGGGCGCGAGGGGCGCAATTTCAGGCGCGCGGGCGGTTTGCGGCACGGGTGTTTGCGGGATGATCGCCTCGGGTTTGAAGCGTTCGATTTGGGCAGCGCGCAGATCGCGGCGTTCCTCGATTACGCTCTGGAGACGCTGCGCCAATTGCATCAGCGAGAGATCGTCCAGATCGGCCCGCAGATTCGCCTGCGCGGTCGGCTCGGATTGCGGCTCAGGGCTGGTTGACGCGGGAATTTCCTGCGCTGGCTCGGGATCTTGGACAACTGGCACCGCCTCGGGTTCATCAGCAACCGGTTCCGCCTCGG
>DAIQNS010000326.1:0-2057 GCA_036788315.1 Alteraurantiacibacter sp.
CCCGAAACACGAGAGAACCATAGCATATTCCGGCGTTTTTACACAGCCTCGGGACGTTTCTGCCATTCCTGAAAGGCAGGACGAATGGCCGGCTTTGCCCTATGTGGAGACAACTTGGCTCAGAGGCCCAGATGACGGCTTTTTCAAATTCGCTTGACTGATCTCGGCTGACGGTTGCCTGGCCCAAGGCGCTCGTTGACGGCGCCTATGGCTCACAAGTCAAACGTTCCACTTTGCGCATTGCCCGCGTCGGGTCAGCGGGATCACATTCCGAGCGCCGCAGGAAAAACTACGACAGCGCGCAGCCCACTTTCCTGCCGGTTGGGCAGCTGGATCTGAGCTCCGTGGGTGTGGGCGATGGCGCGGGCGATGCCGAGGCCCAAGCCTGTGCCACGGTCGCCTTGTTGCGTGATTCTTCGCCGCGGACGAAGGGCTCAAACACCCGTTCGAGTTGGCTTTCGGGCAGGCCCGGCCCGTTGTCCTCGATCGCGATCCGCAAGCCCGCCGCGTCCCGCTGGATGGAAAAACCGACCCAGCCGCCACCGTAGCGTCGCGCATTTTCCAGAAGATTCTCAAACATCCGGGTCAGCGCCAGACGGCTGCCCGCGATCGTGAACGGGGCATCCGAAGCGTCATGGCAGACACAGACGGTCTGCGGCGCGGCTTCGGCAAGCGCGGTGACGAAGGCGCACAGTTCGATCAGTTCGTGCTCGGCAACCGGGCTTTCGGCGCGGGCGTAGGCCATCATGTCGGACAGCAGCCGCTCCATCTGGACGAGATCGGGTTCGATTTCGGTAACCGGAACATTGCCCCTACTATCCGTCCTCAAGCGCAGCTTGGTGAGCCCAGTCCTTATGTCGTGCGCGATCGCCACCATGATCTGTTCGCGCTCGCGGATCAGCCCGTCGAGCCGCAGCCGCATCCGGTTGAGCGCCTGCGCAAGGCGGCGCAGTTCGCGCGGGCCGGTCTCCGATACGGGCACGGCGGTCTCCGCCAGACCGACCAGCTCTGCATCGCGCTCAAGCGCGCGGATCGGCCGCATGATCACCTGATGGAGCGCAAAGCCTAACAGCACGGTGACCACCAGAACCAACCCAATGAGGAAATAGGGTGCATAGGCTGGCTCGGTATAGATGATCGAGGGCGCCAACCAAAGGTTAAGCACCTGGCCATCCTTGAGCCCGATCGCGATGTGGATCGTGCTTGAGGAATTGTAGAACAGTTCCGGATGCGAGCCACGCCTTCGGGCTAGTTCGAAGGCACCAACTTCCTGAAAGCGGATGTCCCGCTTGCGCAGCCGCTCGGCGACGGCATTGCCGGTTTCGGCGAGCAGCCTCTGCCTCTCGGGATCGGTCGCCAGTCCGCCGCTGAAGCCTTGCGCAATCCACGCGACCCGCGACCGGCTGGCATAGGTCGACAGGATGGCCCCTTCGACCTCGGGCGGGGAGGTTTCGATCAGCCAAACCAGTTCCGCAATCCCGTCCGCGCTTTCGGTGATGGCACGGTCGAATATCCGGCCCGACAGCGGCGTTTGCATGATCGCGATCAGCACGCCGAGGGTCAGCACCAAGAGGGCGAAAGTCAGGGCGAGGACGCGGGCAAGAATCGAATTGAACACGCCTGTCATCTGTCGCCTCACAGGCCTTCGCGCGTCACCGGGGCGGCGAAGGCATAGCCGAGATTGCGCACCGTCTTGATGAATTGCGGCTGCTTGGGATCGGGCTCGATCTTGCGGCGGATGCGGCTGATCTGGCTATCGATACTGCGGTCGAAGGGATTGGTGTTCACCCCGCGCGACAGATCGAGCAGCATATCGCGCGATAGCACCCGTGGCGAACGCTCGACTAGCGCAAGCAACAGCGCGAATTCGCCCGAGGTAAGCACGACCTCGTCGCCGCGCGCGTCCTTCAATGAAAGTTGGTCGGGCAGGAGGACAAAGCCTTCAAACCGCATCGCGCGTGTCGGCGATGACGCGGCAGGTGCGGCCACGGTCTCGCGGCGGCGCAGCACTGCTCTGATCCGGGCGACCAGCTCGCGCGGATTGAACGGCTTGCCAA
>DAIQNS010000327.1:0-2046 GCA_036788315.1 Alteraurantiacibacter sp.
GGACTGCGACACTTGTGGCCCTGAGTGCGATCGCCTTTGCCGCCTGGCCGGGCTTCTCGCCCGTCGAAGCTGCCCCCGCGATGCGCCTTGATGACCGCACGCGCGACGAATTCCGCAGCCAGATGATCATGCCGCTCGCGCTGGGTGCAGACAGTGGGAAGCGCATGGGCGCAACGCTCGCTGTCACCGAGCTTGCCACCGCGCCCGAACGGCCAAGCCTCGCGCTGGTGGCGACACTGGCGCAAGGCGACGGGTTTGACCGGGTTTTGCGCCGCGCCGGGGTCAGCGAAGCCGAGGCCGCGCAGATTACCAGGCTCGTGGCTGGCGCGATCCCGCTGGCCGAACTGGAATCGGGCACGCAGATCGACATCACGCTTGGCCGCCGTACCAGCCGCGAAGCCCCGCGCCCGGTCGACGCGATGAGCCTGCGCGCCCGCTTCGATCTGGAACTGGCAGTGGAACGGCGCAATGGCTCGCTGGTTCTGGAGCCGCGGCCGATCATGGTCGACAGCACTCCGCTGCGCATTCGCGGCATGGTGGGCGACAGCCTTTACCGCAGCGCGCGCGCAGCAGGCGCGCCTCCCAATGCCGTACAGCAATATCTGCGGGCGCTCAGCGATGCGATCGATCTCGACCGCGAAATTTCCGCGCAGGACGAGTTCGACCTGGTGATTGATTACAAGCGCGCCGCGACCGGCGAAGTCGAAGTCGGCGATCTGCAATACGCCGCGATCATTCGCGGGGACCGGCCGCGCAAGCAATTGCTGCGCTGGGGCACGCAGGGGCGCTTTTTCGAAGCTTCTGGCCAAGGCGAAATCCGCGAAGGCCTGATCCAGCCGGTCTCAGGGCGTCTTTCGTCACGCTATGGCATGCGCCGTCATCCGATCCTGGGCTATCGCCGCATGCATTCGGGCATCGATTTCGCCGCGCCCACGGGCACGCCGATTTATGCCGCCAGCGATGGCAGGGTGGAATTTGCGGGCCGCAACGGCGCCTATGGCAATTTCGTGCGCCTGCGCCATGACGGCAATCTGGGCACTGGCTATGCTCATATGAGCCGGATGGCCGTGCGCGCTGGAGAGAACGTGCGCCGCGGACAAGTCATCGGCTATGTCGGCTCGACTGGCCTCTCGACCGGGCCGCATCTGCATTACGAGGTCTATCGCGGCAATCAGAAAGTCGATCCGCTCAGCGTGCGCTTCGTGACGAGGGAAACGCTGACTGGCCGCGAGCTGGCGCAGTTCCGCGAGCGACTTGCCCGGCTGCAACAGGTTGCGCCCGGCGCTGCGCTTGAACCGCTCGCGCCCGATCCCTCTGAAAGCGCGGTGCCGACACGCGAAATCGATCGTCTCGAGCGGCCGCGCAAGATCACTTGATCGTCGCTGATTGCGGCATCCCCGCTTTTGCGGCAGGAGGGACGTGCATGACACGAAGCTATCCCCACACCCGCCTGCGCCGCACCCGCGCTTCCGCCTGGAGCCGGGCAATGTACCGCGAAACGCTGCTGACGCCCGCTGATCTGATCTGGCCGCTGTTCGTCACGCAAGGCAGCGGCATTGAGGATCCGATTGCCGCGCTGCCGGGCGTCTCGCGCTGGAGCGTGGATGGCATTGCCGCGCGCGCAAAGGAAGCCGCCTCGCTGGGCATTCCGTGCATCGCGCTGTTCCCCAATACCCCTGCCGACAGGCGCAGTGAGGACGCGGCAGAAGCGCTCAATCCCGACAATCTGATGTGCCGCGCGATCAAGGCGATCCGCGATGCCTGCGGTGAGGATATCGGCATCCTCACCGATGTCGCACTCGACCCCTATACCACGCATGGACAGGACGGGCTGGTCGACAAGGCAGGCTATGTCACCAATGACGTTACCGTCGCAGTGCTCGTCGATCAGGCGCTCAACCAGGCCGAGGCGGGCGCGGATATCATTGCCCCGTCCGACATGATGGACGGCCGCGTAAAAGCGATCCGCATGGCGCTCGAAATGGCGGGCAAGCCCAATGTCCAGATCATGGCCTATGCCGCCAAATATGCCTCGGCCTTTTATGG
>DAIQNS010000328.1:0-2042 GCA_036788315.1 Alteraurantiacibacter sp.
GCCTCGAGCGCGGCGATCATCGCCGCTCGCGCAACCGGCCTCATCGGCGCAGTGCTCATCGGGCTCAGCTTCTGGTGGTCGGTGCGCCATAATCGCCAGCACGGAACGGTCAAGCTGACGGCGGAATGAAGCGACGGTGGCGCCGCGAATGGCGCCGCCTCTCAGTGCTGCAAATCGTACTGTTTGAGCAGATCGTACAGCGTTGGCCGGCTGATCCCCAGCATCTTCGCCGTGCTCGAGATATTGCCTTCGCTGCGCGCCAAGGCATGGCGGATCATCTTGCGGTCGCTCTGCTCGCGCGCGCTCTTGAGATTGAGCGCATCTGCCGCCTCATCCTGATCGCCGATAAGATCGAGATCTTCTGGCCCGACCAGCTTGCCATCCGACATGATGACTGCGCGTTTCACTCGGTTCTCGAGCTCGCGGACATTGCCTGGCCATGCCCAGGCATCGATTGCCGCCAGCGCATCGGGAGTGAACCCTGTCACAGCCGGGTTCATTTCCTCGCTGAAACGCCGCAGAAAGACCTTCGCGAGCAAGACAGCGTCCCCCGGCCGTTCGGCCAGTGAGGGGATCTTGATGACCACTTCGGCCAGGCGATAGAACAGATCCTCGCGGAAACGCCCGTCGCCGATCATCGCCTCAAGGTTCTGGTGCGTCGCGCATACGATCCTCGTATCCACGGCAATAGCCTTGCGCCCGCCGATACGCTCGATTGTGCGTTCTTGCAGGAAGCGCAACAGCTTGACCTGTAGGGGCAGCGGAATATCGCCCACCTCATCGAGAAACAGCGTGCCGCCATTGGCCTGCTCAATCTTGCCCTCGGTAGTCTTGACCGCGCCAGTGAAGGCGCCTTTCTCGTGCCCGAACAATTCGCTTTCAAGCAGGTTTTCGGGGATCGCAGCGCAATTGATCGCGACAAAACTGCCATCCTTGCGGCCACTGGCATTGTGCACGCCCTGGGCGAGCAATTCCTTACCGGTTCCGCTCGCGCCGAGCAGCATGACCGAGACATTGGTATTGGCAACGCGCTCGATCGTGCGCGCCACGCGCACCATTTCGGGGGCGGCGGTCACCAGATTGCCCAGCACCCTGTTGCCATCGCCCGCCTTTGCGGCCAGCCGCCGATTTTCAATTTCAATCTCGTGCAGATTGAACGCGCGCCGCACAATCAAGCCAAGTTGCTCGATATCGACTGGCTTCTGGTAGAAATCATATGCGCCGCGCTCGATTGCGTTCAAGGCGCTCTCACGCGCGCCATGGCCCGATGCGACGATGACTTTGGTATCGGGCTTGATCGCCATGATCTCGTCGAGCACGGCAAATCCTTCGGTCGTGCCATCGGGATCAGGCGGCAGGCCGAGATCGAGCGTCACCACTGGCGGTTCCTCCGCGCGCAGCGCTGCAATAGCATCCTTGCGGTTGCCCACGATGATAACTTCGAAATCATCATAGGCCCATTTCAATTGTGCCTGCAGGCCTTCATCATCCTCGACGATGAGAAGTTTGGGCGCAGGTTGGGGTTTGTCCTCGGCCATCATGCCACCTCGTCAGTCTGTTCTTTGAAATTGCGGATCAGATCGCTTGCCTCGCAAAGCGGCAGGCGAATGATGAAGCGAGTGCCCAGCCCCTCGCGCGATTCCACATCGAGGCGCCCGTGCATGCTGCGGATCAGCTCGCGCGCTTCGAACGCGCCGATGCCGAAACCGCCCGCCTTGGAGGAATGGAACGGCTTGAACAGGCGCGTGCGAATGAATTCAGGGCTCATGCCCTGCCCGCTGTCGGACACCTCGATGATTGCCTGACCCGGTTCCTGCCGGAGATTGACATAGACGGGCTGACCATCGTGGCTCGCTTCGATTGCGTTCTGCACCAGATGCGCAAGCGCCTGCTCCAGCGCCTCGCGATCGGCGCGCACGTCGCTCATCTCGCAATGGACCGTCTGCACATCATGCTGCGAGCGATATTGCGCCACGAGCCTGGCAATCAGTTCATGCAGCGCAATGCGTTCACGCGGATTGCCTCCCTGCGCGCCATAGCGG
>DAIQNS010000329.1:0-2040 GCA_036788315.1 Alteraurantiacibacter sp.
GACACGCGGATTATGATTCCGCTGCTCTAACCACCTGAGCTACTCCGCCCCAATCGGGGAAACCTGGCGCATCAGCGCGCAGGTAAGGCGCGCCATCTAGAGCCAGCTTGCAAAACGGTCAACCTTGGAAATCGCTGTCGTGCAGGGCGTTTTGCGATCAGGTGGTCTGGGCGCTCTCAACCGGCGGCAGCGGCCGCATTCATGCGCAGCACTTTTGCGGCCAATCCGCGATTGAGCGCGCCGTCGAAAGCGCGGCCAAGCTCAGGCACAGCATGCGAGAGTTCGCGCAGCGCCGCGCGGTCAAACTCGGCAATCCGCATTGCATTGGTCACCACGACACTGGCCGAGGCGACCTTGCCGGAAACCATGCTCATTTCCCCCAGGAAATCGCCGTGGCCGCATACGCCAACCAGTTTCCCGCTGCTTTCGATCGCCGCCGCGCCGCTGCTGACATAGATCAGCGGCGGATTGGCCTCGCCTTCCCGCACCAGCACTTCGCCCACCTCGGCATCGCGCCAGCGCAAAAGCCCGAGCAAGCGCCGCTGATCGGCCGGATCCTGCACTTGTAGCACCTGTTCGAGAAGTTCGGTTTCTTCCTTCACCAGCACTTTGCGGCGCGAGCGATAAAGGAGGATCGCCAGCATGCTGCCATTGGCCAGCACAAACATCACTTCCCATGTCAGACTGGCCCAATCGCGCGTCTGGAAGACGAAATGCGCGATCGCGGCGAGCCCGCTGAACAAGGCAAGAATGCGCAGATAGCGCAAGTCCCGCATCAGCATGGAAATGATCAGCAAGGCATAGGAAAGATGCGCAAAGATGCTCCAGGGATCGAGCAATTCTTCAACAAATGCGGTCATCTTCCATCTGCCCCCACAGCGGGATAGGGACAAGGCCCTGATTGCGCCGCGTTACCGGCTGAACCGCCATTTGCCAAGCGGCTCCCACGGGCCGCCGAGATAGCGGAACATCTCGAGCCCTGTGAAGCAGAAGCTGCAGGGCGTAATCTGCGGCGTCAGCACTTCCTGCAGAGCGCGCGCCTCGGAGCTTTTCACCTTGTTCTGCACTGTCACGTGGAGGCGCGGGTCGTGCTGGTCCTGCTGGGTGAGCATACCATGAAAGCGTTCGGCTATCTGGCTGCGCAGGTCAAGCATCGCCGGGCTGGCAAGTCTCAATGCCGTACCTCCGCCAAGGCTCATCACGCCCAGCAATTTGGCCGGGACGGGCGCATTCTCGCGCGCCATCAGCTTGAGAACCTGTCTCAATTCATCCTCGCATTGTGCAGGGATCGCATGAAAAAGCGTGACATGCGCGGCGAGGAAATTGCGTTCGGGCGGGAAATGCGCGGTGCGCAGCGCGGTCGCGCGTGCATGCAGTTCAGGCGGCAATTGCGCCGTGACGATCAGCGGCGCCTCGCTCACATCTCGCCGCGCGCCCGGCGCAAGGCGCGCCATTTGGCGACATTGGCGTTATGCTCGGCAAGCGTGCGGGCAAAGGCATGCCCGCCGGTGCCGTCCGCAACCATATACAGCGCCTCGGTCTCAGCCGGATCGAGCACCGCGGCAATCGCCTCGCGACCCGGATTTGCGATTGGCCCGGCGGGCAGGCCGCGCATCGTGTAGGTATTGTAATCATTTACCGCCTGAATTTCCGACTGGCGAATGCGGCGGCCAAGCGGGCGCCCCTTGGTGATCGGGTAGATGATCGTCGGATCGGCCTGCAGCAGAATGCCCTCGCGGATACGGTTGGAATAGAGCCCCGCGACCATGCGCCGCTCTTCGGGGACGCCGGTTTCCTTCTCGACTATCGACGCGAGGATCACCGCCTCGGATGGCGTCTTCACAACGCTGCGCGCTGTGCGCGTGGACCAAAGATCGGCAAGCGTCTGCGTCATCGCGTCCTGCATCCGGTCAAGCACCGCCTGGCGACTTTCGCCGCGCTCGAAATCATAGGTAGCAGGTAGCACTGTGCCCTCGGCCGGAACTTCGATTTCGCCGGTCAGCAGCTCCTCGGCCATCAGCCGGTCGTGCACCAGCGCGC
>DAIQNS010000330.1:0-1192 GCA_036788315.1 Alteraurantiacibacter sp.
GCGCGGCGCGCAGCGGCTGCAATGGCCGCGATGGGCGGCAATTGATGGCCTCACGCAAGGCCTTGCCGCGAACAATCATTGACCGCCAACCGCTCCTCTGCGATTCTCCCGCATTGGGACGCAAACCACGCGAGGTAGCATCATGGCCAGCAGAGCCGGAAAATCAGGCGCCGCAACAAGGCATGCCGATTGGGGCGCGGCTTTCCGGCGCTCGCTCGCGCGCTCGGTGCAGATCGCGGGGTCGCTGGCGCTGTTCGCATTCACCGCGTTCCTCGGCGTGGCGCTGCTCAGCTTCACGCAGACCGATCCGTCCTTTTCAACTGCAGCCGGGGACACGATCGACAATTGGATGGGCCGCCCCGGCGCCTATGCCGCCGATCTCGCGCTGACCGGCTTCGGGCTGGCGGCGATCCTGTTGCTGCCGCTGGTCTATGTCTTTGCGCGCAAGCTGTGGCGCGATATCGACGAGGAGGAAAGCTGGGGCGGCGCGTGGTGGCGCACCGCGGCGCTGATGCTGCTCGCGATGGCCTTGCTCGCCACCGTGCTGTCGCTGGTGACGCAGCCGCGCGGATGGGGGCTTCCCGCCGGGCCGGGCGGTCTTGCCGGATTGCTCGGCGAAGGAGCGATTACCGCGCTTGCCGGTCTGCTGCCCGAAGCGGCGCAATTCTGGGTCATTCTGGCCGCTGGCCTCGCCTCTCTTGCAGGCGGCGCGCTGATTGCCGGGCGGATATTCGCGCTCGACTGGGCGAGCCTTCTGACTTTGCCCCACTGGCTGCGCCATCCGCCGCGCCTGATCCCCGAAAGCAATCCATTCAAGGCGCAGACGAAGCAGCGCGCGGCCAAGCGCATCACTTCGGACGAGCTTGACGAGGACAACAAGCCGATCCCGCTGGCCGAACGCCGCGCGCCCGAAATCCGCGAGCCTTTCGCCCCCGCGCGCCGCGCCGATCCGGCCAAGACGACCGCGCAGAAGGATCTGTTTGCCGATTTCGATCTGCCGAGCATCGACCTGCTCGAAGATGCGACCGGGAACACCGTACCCGCGCTCGACAAGCTCTCGCTCGAACGCAATGCGCGCCTGCTTGAAACCGTGCTCGATGATTTCAACGTCAAGGGCGAGATTACCGCTGTGCGCACCGGGCCTGTCGTCACCACTTACGAGCTGGAACCCGCCCCTGGCATCAAGGCGAGC
>DAIQNS010000330.1:1202-2037 GCA_036788315.1 Alteraurantiacibacter sp.
CGCGTGATTGGCCTTGCCGAAGACATCGCGCGCAACATGTCCGCGGTCAGCGCGCGCGTCGCCTCCATTCCGGGCAAGACGGTGATGGGCATCGAATTGCCCAATGCCGACCGGCAGACGGTCAATTTCAAGGAGATGATCGCGAGCGAGGCCTTCGTCGAGGCCAAGGGCAAGCTGCCGATCATTCTGGGCAAGGATATCGCCGGGGAGCCGATCGTCGCTGATCTTGCCGCCATGCCGCATCTGCTTGTGGCCGGCACGACAGGCTCGGGCAAATCGGTCGGCCTCAACTGTATCCTGCTCTCGCTGCTCTACCGCTTCAGCCCGCAGGAATGCCGGATGATCCTGATCGATCCCAAGGTGCTCGAACTCAAGAGCTATGACGATATTCCGCATCTTCTGGCCCCCGTCGTTACCGAGCCTGCCAAATCGGTGCGCTCGCTCAAATGGGCGGTCGAGGAAATGGAGCGGCGCTACCGCATGATGAGCGAGATCGGCGTGCGCAATCTGGGCGGCTTCAACGAGAAAGTGCGCAAGGCCGCCGCGATGGGCAAGCCGATGAAGCGCGCGGTGCAGACAGGCTTTGATCCCGACACGGGCGAGCCGATCATCGAGGAGGAAGCGCTCGATTATCAGGTCATGCCGCAGATCGTCCTGATCGTCGACGAGCTTGCCGATCTCATGGTCACCGTGGGCAAGGAAATCGAAGTGCTGATCCAGCGCCTCAGCCAGAAATCGCGCGCGGCGGGCATCCATCTGATCATGGCGACGCAGCGCCCCTCGGTCGATGTCATCACCGGCGTGATCAAGGCCAACCTGCCGACCCGCATCAGCT
>DAIQNS010000331.1:0-668 GCA_036788315.1 Alteraurantiacibacter sp.
GGAAACCCTCGCGATCGAGCGGGCGAAGGGGTTGTTCGGCTGCAATTTCGCTAATGTGCAGCCCAACAGCGGCTCGCAGATGAACCAGGCAGTGTTCCTCGCCTTGCTTGAGCCCGGCGATACTTTCATGGGCCTCGATCTCAATTCGGGTGGGCATCTCACACACGGTTCGCCCGTCAATATGAGCGGCAAATGGTTCAACCCAGTCAGCTACGGTGTGACCAAAGGCGAAGAGCTGATCGACATGGACGCGGTTGCTGCGACCGCGCGCGAGCACAGGCCCAAGCTTATCATTTGCGGCGGCACCGCCTATTCGCGCACCTGGGATTTCGAGCGTTTCCGCGCCATTGCCGATGAAGTTGGCGCTTATCTGCTGTGCGATATGAGCCATATCTCAGGCCTGGTCGCGGGCGGTGCGCACCCCTCGCCTTTCCCGCACGCCCACATCGTCACGAGCACCACCCACAAGAGCCTTCGCGGTCCGCGTTCGGGCATCATCCTGTGGAATGACGAGGCGCTGACCAAGCCGCTCAACATGGCGGTGTTCCCCGGGCTTCAGGGTGGCCCACTGATGCATGTCGTGGCCGCCAAGGCGGTAGCCTTTCGCGAAGCGTTGCGCCCGGATTTCAAGACCTACGCCGCCAGCGTGGTCGAGAATGCGCGTGCGT
>DAIQNS010000331.1:678-2018 GCA_036788315.1 Alteraurantiacibacter sp.
CGGACAATCATTCGATGCTGGTCGATCTCACCGCAAAGGACGTGACCGGCAAGGACGCCGAGAAGGGTCTCGACCGAGCGTGGCTTACCTGCAACAAGAATGGCATTCCCTACGACACGCGCTCGCCATTTGTGACGAGCGGCATCCGCCTCGGCACGCCCGCGGGCACGACGCGCGGCTTTGGCCCGGCGGAATTCCGCAAGGTCGGCGCGCTGATTGCACAAGTGGTCGACGGGCTATCGAAAAACGGACCTGAAGGCGATGCCCAGATCGAGGAAGCCGTGCGTGGCAAGGTGAGCGAGCTTTGCGCAAAATTTCCCGTCTATCCCGGAAGGTAAGCCATGACCGACCCGCAGAAGCCGATTGACAGTCGCATTCTTGCCGACGCTTTCAAGGAAGCCAAGGCGATGGGCCGCGAAGGCATGCAGCACCCATCGACCAAGCCTGTCCTCACCGGCGCGGCGGTAGGTGCGGTTGCGGGAGCGGTGCTTCCTCTGGTTACTCTGCCCATCGGCCTTGTCGCGGGCGCCGGATACATGCTGTACAAGCGTATCCGGCCCTAGATGCGCTGTCCGTTCTGCGCGCACGAGAGCAGCCAGGTAAAGGATTCTCGCCCTACCGAGGACAACAGCGCCATTCGCCGTCGCCGCCAGTGCGAGAGTTGCGGTGGGCGCTTTACGACTTTCGAGCGGGTGCAGTTGCGCGAAGTTATCGTGGTCAAATCAGGCGACAGGCGCGAGCCTTTCGACCGCTTGAAAATCGAGCAATCGGTCGCCCTCGCCTGCCGCAAGCGGGATGTCCAGCAAGAGCGGATTGATCAGCTCGTCTCGGGCATCCAGCGACAAGTCGAAACCGCGGGCGAGAACGAAATTTCCTCCTCGCGCATTGGCGAGATGGTGATGGACGGTCTGCGCCAGCTCGACAGTGTGGCCTATATCCGCTTCGCTTCGGTATACCGTGACTTCTCCGAAGCGCGCGACTTTGAGGAATTTGCGAGCGCGGTGCAGGAAGCAGGCGGCAAGGATTGATGGCCGACCCGGTGATCGTTCTGGTGCGCCCGCAACTGGGCGAGAATATCGGCAAGGCGGCGCGCGCCATGCTCAATTTCGGGCTGACAGAGCTGCGGCTCGTCGCCCCGCGCGATGGCTGGCCCAACCCCTCGGCAGGCCCGGCGGCCTCGGGCGCGGACATTGTTCTGGAACAGGCGCGCGTGTTCGAGACCACCGCCGAGGCGGTCGCCGATTGCCAGCATGTCCACGCCACCACCGTGCGCAAGCGCGGCGTCACCAAGCCGGTGATCGGCGCGGATGAGGCCGGGCGGCTGGTTCACACCCAGGCAG
>DAIQNS010000332.1:0-2013 GCA_036788315.1 Alteraurantiacibacter sp.
AGAGCACATCGACGCTTGGGGTATGACCCGAAACAGGCTCGCCTGCGCGCAGGATGATGCGAAACCGGTCGGAGCCGGAGCCGGTCACCATGAGATGGCGATCACCGCCCGGCGCGAAATAGATGTGGCCGCGCTCCAGCACCGTGTCAGTCTCGGCCATGACCACGCGCGGCTCGCACGCGGCATCGAGCGACTGCGCGATGGCAGGCGCAAAGCGCGCGTTGACATGCTGCACGATGACGGTGGGCGGGCAGTCGGCGGGGAAAGTGGAAAGAAGGACACGCAAGGCTTCAACGCCGCCCGTGGAGGAACCGATCGCGATCAGCTGCGCCATGGGCGGTCTTGGCGATCGGTCGGGCGGGGAAAGGGGCGGACAGGTGCTTTGGGGCGATGTGAATATGGCGTTTGCCGCCTCTCGCACCAGGCTGGCGAGCCTGCCGCCATCGTCCTCGGGGAGCGAGCCGTAACGATCGCTTTTGGCATAACAGCTGACAGCGCCAAGTTGCAGCGCCTGGGCGGTGGTGCTGTTGCCCTCCTGCGTCGAACCTGAAACGATGATGACAGGGGTGGGCCGCAACTCCATGATCTTCTGGAGGAAAGACAATCCATCCATGCCGGGCATCTCGATATCGAGCGTCACCACGTCCGGATTGAGCGCCTTCATCAGCGAACGGGCCTCCTGCGCATCGCAGGCGCAGCCGACCACTTCGATATCATTCTCGCTCGCCAGCCGCATCTGCAGCAATTTTCGCATGAGGGCTGAATCATCGACGATCAGGACACGAATGGCCATCATGCTTTCCTTCGATAGATGGTCGGTCCAACCGGATCGAGCAGGGCGGATGCGGGGCCGGAAACACGCTCGGAATGGCCGATGTACAGGTGGCCGCCGGGCTGCAGCTGATTGGCCAGCCGCCAGACCAGTTGTTCCTTGGTCTGGTGATCGAAATAGATCATCACATTTCGGCAGAAGATGACGTCGAACAGGTTAGAGAAAGGCCATTTGCCAAGCAGGTTCAACTGCCGGAAGCGCACGAGCGCGCGCAACTCCTCGCAGATTTCGATTTCCGAGCCGATTTCGCGAGCCCAATTGCGTCGCAGTGCTTCGGGCACTGCGTTCATCGTCTTCTTCTCGTAGCGAGCGCGGCATCCTGCAGTAATCGCATGATCTGCAAGATCGCTTGCCAGGGCCAGGATCCGGTTGGCTGCGATGCGCTTCCCAGCGCCCTTGTCCTCGCCAAGCAGAACCATCATCAAGGTCCAGATTTCTTCGCCACTGGAACATCCCGCAGACCAGATGCGCAGCGCTTCGCCAGCTCTGGAGCGGTCCAGCAACTGCGGCCTTACGATCCGGGCGAAGTGATCGAAATGGTGGGGTTCGCGGTTGAAATAGGTATGGTTGGTCGTTAACGCGGCAATGGTGCGCTCGGTGAGAGCCGCATCAGCAGCAATACGGTCGAGATATTCGCTGAAAGTCGCGCAGCCATTCTTGCGCAACAGCGGGGCAAGCCGGGAATAGGCGAGCATTTTCTTGGCATCGGACAAGACAATACCCGCCTGGCTGTGCACCAGCGCGGCAATCCGCGTGAAATCGGCCTGTGAGTAGACCTGCGGACTGACTCCCGGGACGAGCGCCTGCGCGCCGCCATGATAGTTGGTCATCGCCGCTTTCGTCATGCGGCGTCCCTCATTTGGGCCCTTGCCTTGTCAAGCGCGCAGTCCGGCGTGGCGGCGCATTGGACAAGATTGTCGACATCGAGGATCAGCGCGACGCGACCATTGCCAAGGATCGTGGCGCCCGCCACGCTGTCGACCGCGCGAAAATGGGTATCGAGGTTCTTGATCACGAACTGCCGCTGGTCGATGATCGCATCGACGAGCAATGCCGCCTGACCGCATCTTTCGGTCTCCACGATCACCAGCACGCCCTTGCATGGATCGTCTGTTACGCCATGCGCGCCAGCGATTCCCTGCAGCGATACCACGGGGACGAAGCGGTCTCGGACATTGAGG
>DAIQNS010000333.1:0-1998 GCA_036788315.1 Alteraurantiacibacter sp.
ACGACAAATCGGGTCATGTTGTCGGGCGAATCCTCGACATTGTGTTCGATGATCTTCAGGCCATACAGATCGGCCGCCAGCGCCGGGGCAATTGCCGCGAGCTGGGGTTCACCGCGCTCAGCGACATGTGCGGCCGCGCCCGCAGTATCGGCATAGCTGAGCGGCACCAGACCGCGCGCACGCAGATAGAATCGGCTTTGCCCCAAGGCTTGTGGATGGCTGTAAACCGCCTCGAATGGTCCGGTTGCGCCATCCTTGCCGACCGGGGCCATCAGGGCGTGATGAATCGGCAGAAAATACTCAGCGACAATTTTCAGCCCGCTTTCCGGCAGCAGAAAGTGGATATCGGCAACGCGGCCATGCTGGGAATTTTCAATCGGAATAATCGCCGCACCGGCCTTTCCTTCGGACACCGCATCAAGCGCATCCTCGAAGGCGAAGCAGGGCAAAGGCAGGCAGCCGGGCGCAAATTCGATCGCCGCGCGGTGCGAATTGGCGCCGGGCGCGCCCTGAAAGGCGATGGCGCGCTGCGGCGCCTCGGCAGCGGCGGTCTGCATCTTCTCGACCATTGCGAGCGCGGGGGCGGGGAAACTTTCCATAATCGCTGGCCGAGTAGCTCGCCGATCTGGTGCTGCCAAGCTTTGATCGACTATTGCACTTGCGCACACTCAGCATTAGAGCGCCCTCGAAACCAATTCACGACGAGCGGAAGCAGTCCCCGACCATGAACGACAGCACCAACACTTTTTTCGGCTGGATCCTGTTTGCCGGCGTCATTGCCCTGGGTCTGAATGCGATCAGCTCGCGCGTGTTCGACCTTGAGGAGCCCGAGACACAGGGCTATCTGATCGTCGCGGAAGAAGAAGGCGAAGCTGCCGCCGGGCCTTCGCTTGCCGAACTGCTCGCCACCGGGTCTGTCGAAGCGGGCGAAGCGGTTTTCGCCAAGTGCATGTCTTGCCACACGATCGCGCCTGGCGGTGCCAATGGCATTGGCCCCAATCTTAACGGGATCATGGGCCTGCCGATTGGTCAGCATATCGCGGGCTTTCCTTACTCCTCCGCGCTTTCGAGCAAGGAAGGCGTGTGGGATTGGGTGAATATGGACGCATGGCTCAAGAGCCCACGCGCCTTTGCCGAGGGAACCACGATGAGCTTTGCCGGTCTTGGCGACCCGCAGGACCGCGCAAATATCCTGCTCTATCTCAACGCTCAGGGTAGCGGCATTCCCTTGCCCGAAGTCGAAGCTGCACCCGCTGAAGATGGCGCGGAAGGCATAGATGGTGAGGCGGTCCTAACCGAAGAAGCAGCGGGAGTGGACGCGGTAGCGGAAGTGGCACCTGCCGAGTAACACCTTGGGGCAACACCTGGGCTTAGCCGCAATTGCGCGGCGGTAGCCCCTATCAGCGGCCCTTGAAATCCTGAGCGATTACGAACCACTCGCTTGAGCCTTTGCGGCTTGCGGGCGGTTTGGCGTGCTTCACGCTGCGGAAATGCTTTTTCAGCAGCACGAGCAAGTCCTTGTCGCTGCCCCCGGCAAAGCCCTTGGCGATGAAATTGCCGCCTTTGCTCAGGACTTCGACCGCGAACCATGCGGCGGCTTCGCCAAGTGCCATGGTTCGCAGATGATCGGTCTGTCTGTGACCCACCGTGTTGGCGGCCATGTCTGACAGGACGAGATCGGGCGGACCGTCGAGCGAAGCTTCCAGCGCGGCCGGCGCGCCCTCGTCCATGAAATCCAATTGCAGGATGGTCACGCCCTCGATCGGCTCAACTTCGAGCAGATCGATCCCGACGATTGCGGCCTTGGGTGCGCGCTTGCGCACCACTTGCGACCAGCCGCCTGGCGCAATGCCCAGATCGACCACGCGCTGCGCGCCCTTGATCAGGGCAAACCGGTCATCGAGCTCGATCAGCTTGAACGCCGCGCGGCTGCGCCAGCCTTCTTCCTTGGCGCGCTTGACGTAGGGATCGTTTAGCTGCCGCTCGAGCCAGCGCTGC
>DAIQNS010000334.1:0-1998 GCA_036788315.1 Alteraurantiacibacter sp.
CGCTCATCGCTTCCCCGTCCACGGCAACGATCCGGTCGCCCACGCGAACCCCGGCATCGCGCGCAGCAGAGCCTTCGGGGGCAAATTCCACGATCTCGTTCGCTGTTGCAGGATCGAGCGCCACAGGCTTGCCATAGACCATGAAAAAGCCGGCAAAGATGACCAGTGCGATGATGATATTGGCAACCGGCCCTGCGGCCACGATCAGCGTCTTTTGCCACAGGCTCTTGGCCTGGAAACATTGCGCGCGTTCCTCCGGCGGGAGGGCCAGATATTCCTCGCTCGGCTCGCTTGCCGGGCTCATGTCGCCGGCAAACTTCACAAAGCCGCCCAGCGGAATTGCCGCCACTTGCCAGCGCGTGCCGCGCCGGTCGGTCCAGCCGAACAATTCCTTGCCAAAGCCGACAGAGAACACATCGGCCTTCACCCCGCACCAGCGGCCGACCAGATAATGCCCCAGCTCATGCAAGGTGACGAGCGGCCCCAACATCAAGAGGAAGCCGAGCGCCATCATCCAGATGGGAACAGATTGAAAAGCTTCAGGCAATTTCCAGCATCTCCCCTGCCCGCGCGCGCGCCGCGCCATCGACGGCAAGCACATCGTCGAGGCTTTGCGGCGGCGCAAGCGTCAGTTTGTCCAGAGTTCTGCCGACAATTGCCGAAATTTGTGTGAACCCGATCTGACCGGCGAGGAAAGCGGCCACCGCCACTTCATTCGCGGCGTTGAGAATCGCCGGAGCCGCGCCGCCCGCATTTGCGGCCTCGCGCGCAAGCCGGGTGGCGGGAAAGCGCTCCTCGTCAGGAGCAAAGAAGGTCAGTTCGCCAATCGCGGCAAGATCGAGCGGCTTGCACGGCGTATCCATTCGCGCGGGCCACGCGAGCGTCGAGGCAATCGGCACGCGCATGTCCGAGGGGCCAAGCTGCGCCAGCGTCGAACCGTCGCGATATTCGACCATGGAATGGATCACGCTTTGCGGATGGACAATGATCCTCAGGCGCTCAAGACCCACGGGAAACAGATGAAAAGCCTCGATATATTCAAGGCCCTTGTTCATCATGGTCGCGCTGTCGACGCTGATCTTGGCGCCCATGTCCCAATTGGGATGCGCGACCGCCTGCTTGGGCGTTGCCGCGTCGAGTTCGGCCATCGACTTGGTGCGGAAGGCCCCGCCGCTCGCTGTCAGCGTGATCCAGCGCACTTCGGCAAGGTCATTGCCTTGCAGGCATTGGAAGATCGCATTGTGCTCGGAGTCCATGGGCAGCAGTGTCGCGCCATGCCTCGCCACGGCGTCGGTCATCACTTCGCCCGCCGAGACCAGCGATTCCTTGTTGGCGAGCGCCACCACCCCGCCGCGCGCAATCGCCGCCATCGTGGGCGCAAGGCCCGCGCATCCGACAATCGCAGCGACCGTGACATCGACTTCGATCGCCGCAGCATCGCACAGTGCCTGCGCCCCGCCGGCGGCCTGAATATTGGTGCCCGACAGCGCCTCGCGCAGTTCGGGAAGGCAAGTCTCGTCGCTCACCACTGCGATTTCCGCGCCAAACTCGCGCGCCAACTGCGCCAGCTTCGCCGCCGAGCAATGCGCCGAGAGCGCGACCACGCGCCATTCGCCCCTGTTGCGGCGGATAAGGTCCAGCGTGGATGTGCCGATGGAGCCTGTGGCGCCGAAGATGGAGATGGAGCGGGTCATGCGTCGAGAAACAATACGCCGAAAGCGGCAACGATGGCTACAGACAACATGCCGTCGACCCGGTCCAAAACGCCGCCATGACCGGGAATGAGATTGGAGCTGTCTTTCATTGCAGCCTTCCGCTTGATCCAGCTTTCGAGAAAATCTCCTGCCTGGGCGACTATTGCCAAGCCCGCGCCGACAACGACCACTTCAAAGAAGAAGCCAATGTTGAAGGGCCGCGGGCCGATATGGCATCTGCTGTCGAAGGAAAAAACTCCAGGCGGAAGCTCCTCCTCGGCGCCTCCTAGCAAACCTCCATCTG
>DAIQNS010000335.1:0-339 GCA_036788315.1 Alteraurantiacibacter sp.
CAATGTCTTTCGCATCGTGTTCTACGGCCCGCAGGGGCAGCGGCGCGAGGAGGTCCGGCGCATCAGCGTGGGCGATGGCCGCCTCTCGCCGGGCGCTTTTGAATACAGCTTCGGCGCGGTGCAGAACGGGACCAATGTGCTGGGCGTCGAAGGGCCGGATTTCCGGCCCGGCATCCGCTTTGGTGACTGGCAGGCGGTGGGCGAGATTGGCTACGGTTTCAATTCTTCGCTGACAGGCATGGCCAGCGCCGCCTTCTTTCAGGACGAGGGCGAGGAGCGCTGGATTGCTGCGGCCGGCCTGCGAACGCGCCGTCGAGATCGACCACGTGGATCCGCGGT
>DAIQNS010000335.1:349-1993 GCA_036788315.1 Alteraurantiacibacter sp.
GAACAGGTATCGCGGGCTTTGCTGTGCGCGCCGATGCGGCAGGCGCGGATGGCGGCGGCCATGCAGCCGGACTGGGGCTTGGCGGTCAGCTGCTTGGCGGCGCGTTCTCGCTTTCGCATTTCGAATATGGCGGCGGCTTTGTCGACGAGGTGCGCAGCTTTGCCGGCGAAAGCCTGCGCCGCGCGACCGAGCTCGATTTCAACACGACGATCGGCCTCACCAGCGGCGCGATCGGCAGCTCTCTGCCGGTCAATTTCCGCGCGCGCCAATTGCAGTTCAGCGATGGCCGCAGCCAGATCAACGCCTCCTTGCGCGGCTCGGCGCGCCTGCCGGGTCTGATAGCATCGAACACCTTTGAATATGGCCGCTCGTCCTCGCCCGGGCCAGGCTCCAATTTCAGTCAATTGGCAGGCGATTTCAATCTTGCCACCTTCAACCGGTCGCGTACCCAGTTTCGCGGATCAGTGGGCTACCGGATCCTGCCGCAGCTCGAAGTGGTGAACATTTCTGCCGTTATGGACCGGGCGATCGACGAGCGCACTGTCGTCAGCGCGTCCGGAGGCTATTCGCTGGCCAATGGCGAAGTGACCGTGGGCGCATCGGCAATCCGCGAATTCGAGAAATTCACGCTCGCGCTCGACGGGCAATATTCGCCCCAACAGGGCACTTATGCGATGGCTCTTCGGCTTGGCTTCAGCTTCGGCCGCGATCCGCTGCAGCGGCGCTATTACGTGGCATCGCCGGGTCAGGCCTCGTCGGGCGCGCTCGCTCTGCGGGCTTTTCAGGATCTCGACGGCGATCTGCTTTACGGCCCTGGCGACAGGCCGCTCCCCGATGTTGATTTCGCCGTTTTCAACAATGTCGCCACCAGCAACGCGGAGGGCTTCGCGCGCCTTGGCGAGCTTGGCAACGGCAGCCCGGTGAGCGTGCAGGTCGATCCCTCGAGCCTGCCTGACATATCCATGGCGCCGGTCAGTCGCGGGATTGAGATCATCCCGCGCGCGGGCCGGTTCCACACGCTGGATTTTCCTATTGTCGAGCTCAGCGAGATCGAAGGCTCGGTGATTTTTGTCGACGGTGAGGAGCGGCGCGGGGTCTCGGGCTTGCGCCTGAAGCTCCATAATGTGGCCGATGGCGCGGAATATTGGGTGCGCACGCAGCGCGATGGGTATTTCTTCTACGAGCAAATCCTGCCCGGCACCTACAGCGTGATCATCGACCCCGCACAGGCGCAGCGGCTCGGGCTTTGCCTTGACCCTATCGACCCTTTTACCGTCCCCGCGACCGGCAGCTTTCTGGAGCAGAACTTTTCGGTCAGGCGCTGCGAGTAAGCAATCTGCAGGGAGTTGGGGAGGCTATCTCCCAGCATGCGGGGCATGTCCGCGAGAGGAGGTGCTGGCAAAACAAGCTCATTGGTCATCTGGTGAAGTTTCCTGGCTATGGTCGGGCGGCGGGAAAGAAACTGCGCCAACGCTTGCAAGCAAGCTGCAAAGCGGGCCGCACATTGTTCGCCAGTCCCAGACCTGCCCGCATCAGTTCATGCCAGTTCCGGCATGCCGGAGACACAGCAATGATGAATGGATGGACCAGACGTCAGCTAGTGACCACAGCAGCACAGGCCAATATTCTTGCCGAGATGACTGC
>DAIQNS010000336.1:0-1968 GCA_036788315.1 Alteraurantiacibacter sp.
TGCCGAGCGCGTTCTTGTAAGTTTCCAGCAGCATATCCTGTTCGCTGCGATCATCAGGCTTCATTTTGCGCAGGCGAACGATCTGACGCATGATCTTCGGATCATAGCCGACCGCCTTGGCTTCGGCGTAGACATCGCGGATGTCGTCGGCGGTGCCCTTCTTTTCCTCTTCAAGGCGTTCGATACGCTCGATCAAGAGGCGCAGGCGGTCATCGGTGGCTTCGGCCATTGGGGAGGCTCCATCAGTTCATGAGAATCAGTCGAGCGCCGCGATAGCCAGCGATGCGCGCGGGGTGAAGGCTTGCCCGATTATTCCTGTGCGTTCTTCGCCCCCTCATTCAATTTCAGGCTGGCCTGCATCGCGGCGATTTGCGCCTCGCTTGCGGCGGTTTGGCGGGTCGCCTTCCATTCATCCATGGGCATGCCGTGGATGAGTTCGCGCGCGGCGACCTTGTCGCCGGGATACCCCGCCACACAGATCCAGTCCGCGAGACAATTGCGGCAAAAGCCCGCGAGCCCCATGAGTTCGATATTCTGCGCATCGTGACGGTGGCGCAAATGGCGCACCAGACGGCGGAATGCAGCAGCGGCCACGGCATCCTCGAGTGTTTCCAGTGGGTCAGTGTCGATATTCATGCAATCAATCCTTGTCTTGCCATGCCAGCCTGCCATAGGCTCGCCGTTGGAAGATGCTGTTTAGCCTTGGGGTCTGCACCATATGTCGAAACTTGATCCGCGCCGCCGGAAGGTCAAGATACTTGCCACAACCGGGCCCGCGTGCACCGATCCGGACATGCTGCGGCGCCTGTTTCTGGCCGGGGCCGATGCGTTCCGCGTGAACATGAGCCATGGCGAGCATGAAGTGCATGCCCGCACCATTGCCAACATTCGCGCACTGGAAAAGGAATATCGCCGGCCGATCTCCATTCTGGCCGATTTGCAGGGGCCAAAGCTGCGCGTCGGCAAATTCGCCGATGGCCGCGCCACCATCCCGCACGGTGCGCGTTTCACGCTCGATGCCGACGATACGCCGGGCGATGCGACGCGCGTGCAATTGCCCCATCCCGAAATTCTCAGCGTGGTCGAGCCGGGCCAGCGCCTGTTGATCAATGACGGCAAGATCCGCCTGCGGATCAAGGAGATCGAAGGCGACAAGGTGCATTGCGTTGCCGAAGTCGGCGGGGTCATCTCGGACCGCAAGGGCGTGAACGTGCCTGATGCCGAAATCCCCATTCCCGCGCTCACCGCGAAGGACCGGCGCGATCTGGCCTTTGCGATCGAGCACGGCGTGGACTGGATCGGCCTGTCCTTCGTGCAACGTCCCGAAGATCTCGCCGATGCGCGCAAGCTCATGGGCGGCTATGGCGCGCTGATCGCCAAGATCGAGAAGCCGCAGGCGATCAAGCGGCTCGACGAGATTATCGAATTGTCGGACGGGATCATGGTCGCGCGCGGTGATCTCGGGGTGGAATTGAACCCCGAGGAAGTTCCCCCGCTGCAGAAGAAGATCGTCAATGCGACCCGCCTCACCGGCAAGCCGGTAATCGTGGCAACGCAAATGCTCGAAAGCATGATCGAGAGCCCCGCGCCCACCCGCGCCGAGGTTTCCGACGTGGCCAATGCCGTTTACGACGGCGCGGATTGCGTTATGCTGAGCGCGGAAACTGCCGCGGGCGACTGGCCCGAAGAGGCCGTGATGATGATGGATTCGATCGCCCGCCAGGTCGAAGGCGACGAGCTTTACACCGCGCGTATCCGCCTTCTCGATACTCCGCCCGATTCGACCACCGCCGACGCGCTCGCGCATGCCTGCATGACTATTGCCGACACGGTGAAGATCACCGCCATTGCGGTCTTCACCAGTTCGGGCTCCTCGGCCCGGCGCGTGGCGCGCGAGCGGCCTGCGGTCCCCGTCATGGTGCTCACCCCCTCGATCCGCACTGCGCGGCGCGTGGCGCTCCTGTGGGG
>DAIQNS010000337.1:0-1952 GCA_036788315.1 Alteraurantiacibacter sp.
ATAAAGATCCCAATAATCCGCCAGCAAGCCTGGGATCGAAGAAGGTTCAAGTAGAGGGAGTAGTAAGGGAAACAAGATGATCGGCGGCGTCGTCCAAAGCGCCCAAGCCGCTCGCTTCCAAAGAACGGCAGGCGACGGGGGAGTTATGAACCACCGCCAAAATCTCGTGATCGGTTCACCGAGCCTCACCATCGTCTTAGACATACATTGCCGACGGCAAGAATCCACCCACTTTCAGACGTTCGAGCATCTTCAATGCTTCGCCATAAGCGGACACGCCATTGTTGCTAACCACATTAGAGTGGGGTCATGCTCGCACGTTCTGCTCCACGGTGTCATCGCACTGCCGCACCCGTGCGCCAGAGCCTTTGCAATTGCCTGCGCCTGCGCCTACATCCGCCAACCTTATGGCCCGTCCCAAACCGCCCGCTTTCGACAAGCAGAAAATCGTCGCTGAAAACCGCAAGGCGCGATTCAATTATTATATCGAGGATGTGTTCGAGGCAGGGCTTGCCTTGCAGGGCACCGAGGTGAAGGCGCTGCGCGGGGGCGAGGGGAGCATTGCCGAAAGCTATGCCGAGGTGAAAAACGGGCAGGTGTTCCTCGTCAACGCCAATATCCCCGAATTTTCCCACGGCAACCGCCACAATCACGAGCCCAAGCGCCCGCGCAAGCTGCTGCTGCATGAGCGCGAGATCAACCGCATGTTCGGCGCGGTTGAGCGCAAGGGCATGACGCTGGTGCCCTTGTCGATCTACTTCAATGCGCGCGGGCGGGCGAAGGTCGAACTCGCGCTGGCCAAGGGCAAGCAGGCGCATGACAAACGCGCAACAATCAAGGATCGCGACTGGCAGCGCGACAAGGCCAGGCTGATGCGCGAAAAAGGCTGAAAAAACTCTGCTGGTAAATTTATTGCCGAACCCCATCTCGCCGTTAAGCGAAGGTTTTCGAATTACGGTCTAATCAGCGCATTTCCACTTCGTGCAAAAGGTGCAAGAGCGCAGCCTCAATGAAACGCTTCAAGAACTGGATGTCGGCCCGGGTGCCCCGGATGCCAGAGCGTCATGACATGGAGCGCAACAAATACCTTGCGCCCATTGCGCATCGTTTTGGCCGCTCGGATCTGTGGCGCTTTACGCGGCGGTCGGTTCCGCGTGGGGTCGCGCTCGGCCTGTTTGCCGCTTTCATCATTCCGCTCGGGCAGATTTTTCTCGCGGCTTTTCTCGCTTTGCCGACGCGCGCCAATGTGCCGCTCGCGGCCCTGATAACCTTCGTCACCAATCCCTTTACCGTGCCATTCTGGGCCGTCGTCGCCAACAAGGTCGGCGCGTTTACGCTCAAGATCGATGCGGCCACGCTCGGTGCGGCTAACGAATCGATGCAATCGGGCTTCTGGAACGACTATGGCTGGTTCCTGCAAACCGCAGGGGTGACGGCATTTGGATTTATCATGCTGTCGATCATCTGCTCGGCCATTGGTTATCTGGTCGCAAGTTTTCTGTGGCGATTTCTGGTCGCACACCGCTGGTCGAGGCGACCCGGGCGGGCAAAGCTGCTAAACAGCGGCGAATGAGCCTCGCCACTTCGCAGCCCAAACGCCGTTTCAGCGATTCGCTTGCCATCGCGGCAGCGCTCGTGCTCAGCGCGGCAATTATTCAATTGGTCACCGGCAGCGCCGTCGTAACGCTCTCATTTGCTGGCGGTATCCTTGTTCTGGGCGTGATTGCGAGGACCGCACTGAAGGCTGGTCCTTCTGCGGAGCAGGTGGCCAGTGAGTTCCTGCCTGACTGGTCGGTCACGCTCGCCACCATGGAACATTCGCGCGCCGCCATTGCGATCACCGACCGGGCGAACCGGCTGGTGTGCGCCAATTCGGTGTTCGAGGAGACTTTCGGCACCGCGCATGCGCCGCCCAAGCTGTCGGTTTCGGCGAATGATAGCGAGGCCCTCAT
>DAIQNS010000338.1:0-1935 GCA_036788315.1 Alteraurantiacibacter sp.
GATGTCCTGCGTCTCGTCGACAAGCGCGATCTGGTCCGGCTGGGCGCGCGACCATTCTGTAAGGATACCAATAAACGAGCCGAACGGTTCGGAAAGGCGCGCGACGATAAATTCATTTGTCATCGTTGCGCTCGCCATCGCACTTCCTCCCGCGCCTTGCCGACAGCACATACCAACCATTGCTATTCGTGTCTGCAATGTGTTGGGCAGTCTCATGGTCACAGCCTAGGTTGCGCCTCCAACGCCGACTGCGCGGCGTAGCTCATCGCAGGTCTTGGGAGGACGCCGCTATGTTGACTGTTTCGCGCCGGGCGCTCCTGAAGGCAGGCGGCGGCGCCTCGATGCTTACTCTGGCACCTTCGCTGCGGGCCGCAATATCCGCCACCAGCGACAGCCAATGGGTCCGAGCGGCGCTCGAAGCACTGCATCCGGGGCTTTACCGTTACCAGACCCCCGAGCAGTTTGCCGCGCGCCATGCCGCCTTCGCCGCCGCATTCGATGCGGGCGATTTCAATACGCGGGTGCTCGCACTGCAAAAGTTGCTCGCTGCGGTGCGTTGCGGTCACACCTACATCAATCCGTTCAACCAGTCCGATGCGATCATGCAATCGCTCTATGGCGCGCGGCGAGTCGTCCCGTGGCACTTCCGCTGGATTGGCGATGCGATGGTGGTGACGAGCGACCCTTATACTGACCGACTTGCAGCGGGGATGAAGGTGCTCTCGATCGACGGGCAGCCGGTGTCGGAGATCCTCGCGCGGCTGCTGCCCCACGCCCGCGGCGATGGCGGCAACGATGCCAAGCGACGCGCGCTGATGAGCGTAAACAACGCGGAGGAATGGGGGATGTTCGACCTCTATTTCGACCTCGTGTTCAAGCCGGGTGCGACGATCGAGGTGCTGGCCGAAACCAGCGACACAAGGCGCTGGACAATGCGGCTGGCGCTGATCCCCTATGCCGCACGCTCAGCCCTGCGCCCCGGCGAAACCGTCGATCCGACCGCTCCGCTGTGGTCCGCCCGCACCGCGCATGGCGGCAAGACCCGGATCATCACTATGCCGACCTGGGCGGTCTACAATTCGAAATGGGACTGGGAGGGCTGGCTGCGCGGGCAATTGGCCGAAATCACAACCGACGGCACCAGCGGGCTGGTGATCGATCTGCGTGCCAATGAAGGCGGGCTGACAATCGGCGATGCGCTGCTGGCGTTCTTCCTGCAAGCCCCGCTCACCGTCCCACGCCCGGCACAGCGCGTGCGCTTTCGCGAAGTGCCGACCGACCTGCGCCCGCTACTCGACACCTGGGATCCGAGCTTCTACGAACTCGGCAAGGATGGGGTCGCGCTCGACAGCGGGCTGATCGAGACAGGGCCGGTGGGCGAAACGGTGATCATGCCCGAAGCGCAGACTTTCGGCGGCAGGATCGCGGTGCTGATCGGCGCGGACAATTCCTCTGCCACATTCCAGTTCGCGCAGCAGGTGCGCGCTGCCGGGCGAGCGACGCTGATCGGCGAACCGACCGGCGGAAACCTGCGCGGGATCAATGGCGGCGCGTTCTTCTTCGCCCGCCTGCCCGAAAGCGGGATCGAGTTCGACATTCCCCTGATCGGGACCTTCCCTCCGGGCGAACCGGCCGATGCCGGGCTCGAACCCGACGAATATGTGGCTCAAAGCGCCGCAGACATCGCCGCCGGGCACGACCCGGCGATGGCGCGCGCGCTCGAAGTGGTGGCATAGGGCGCGCGGCTCTGGCAAGGCTGCGGGCATGAGACGCCTGATCCTTGCCGCCGCACTTGCTTGCGAGCCGCTCTGTGCGCAGGTCGAAGATCCGCCGCAAGTCGCAGCCGCCGCCCGCCCGCACGTCATCGTCATCCTCGCGCATCCCGATGACGAGCTCGCCTTTGCCCCTGCGCTTCACCGGATGGCGCGCGAGGGC
>DAIQNS010000339.1:0-1931 GCA_036788315.1 Alteraurantiacibacter sp.
AGCAGGGACGGCGTGCTGGTGGACATCGAGACCGAGGATGGCCGCAACAATCTGGTCGGCCACAATCTGCGCAGCCATATCGAGGACCTGGAAAAGCGCATGCGCAACGCCGCGGCCAATCTGGAATTCGAGGAGGCCGGACGGCTCCGCGACGAAATCCGCCGGCTCGAAGCGGACGAACTGGGCATTCCCGATGGCGAGAAGAAAGCGCCGCTTGTGGGGCGGAGCAATGAGGGCAAGCCGGGGACGCGCAAGATGCGCTACGGGCGCGTGCAGCGGAAGATGGGGAAGTGACTCAGTCAGTCGCACTCTTCCTCTTGCTTTCGATTCCCTTAGGCTATCCATAGAGAGCTGCATTCGCTCTAGAGGCAGCCATGATCCAGTCCTTCGCTTGCAAAGAAACCGAACACATCTGGCTGGGCAGGCGCAGCCGCAGGCTTCCCGCTGATATTCAGCCACGAGCGTCTAACATGCTCGCGATGATCGATGCCGCCGAAACTCTCGACGATCTGATGCAGCCTCCAGGCAACCGGCTGCATGCTCTCAAAGATGACCGCGCCGGGCAGCATTCGGTTTCAATTAACATGAAATGGCGTATATGTTTCCGCTGGAATGACGGAAATGCATACGATGTCGAAGTCACAAATCACTACGAATGATTCCGATTGGCTGCATATCCCGCATGCGGGTGAAATGCTGGTGTCGCAATTCATGGAGCCGTTTGAGCTCGACGCCGTGACCTTGGCCAGCGCCATCGCGGTCGAGCCCTCGCGCTTGCAAGCCATGATTGATGGGCAGCAGCGGATCGATGGCGAGCTTGACCTGCGTCTCTCGCGCTATTTCCGCATGTCGGAAGGCTTTTTCCTGCGTCTTCAGACGAGCGCCGAATTGCGCATTGCCAAACGCGCGCTGAACGGCGAGCTTGATCGGATCGTCCCGCGCGCCGCTTGATCCCCCGCATGCCCATGCGTCGCCCCATCCTCATCCCCGCTCTCATCCTCGCGCTCGCGGCTTGCGGGCCCTCGGCGCAGGTGCCTGGAAATGCCGAGCGCATTGCCATCGCGCAAGGCGAGGCGCGCGTGCACGATCCGCTCCCCTCGCCGGACACCAGCAATGCCGCCTGGTGGGTCGATCCCAGTGGGCGCGCGATCCATTTCGGCGATGCTGGCGCGCCGCCGCATCTTTCGCTCGATTGCCAGATCGGTGACGGGCCTTCGCGCCTTACCATCATTCGCCATGCTCTGGCCTTGCCGGGCGAGGAGGCGTTGTTTCCCATTTATGGCAACGGCATGCGCAGCCGTTTCCTTGCCGATGCCACCTTGCATCAGGGGCAAGCGGACAGCGAATGGCGTTGGGAAGCGGCCGTGCCGGCGGGCGATCCGCAGCTCGATGTGTTTCTGGGTGCGCGCGAATTGAAAGCGACACTTCCGGGCAAGGGCATGCTCGAAATCGGGGGCAGCCGCATTCCGGGCGAATTCATCGATTGGTGCCGCGCGGGCGGGCGCATCGGCGCGATTGCCGAGGAAGAACGAACCGGCAGCTAGCGTTCCTGCGTAGCGCGTCCGATAATCGCATCGGGGCCCAGGACCTGCGGCAATTGCTCGGGCGCGCCGCCGCCAGCGGGATACCACAGATAGAGCGGAATGCCCGCAACACCGCATTGATGCGGGTCTGATAGCCTGGGCCTTGCGCCTTGAACCATTCCAGTACGTCCTGCTCGACACGCAGAGAAATGGCTGTTTTGGGCAACTGCGGTTTGAGACCACGCCGGACGACGCCGCGCATGAGATGACGGATATCGGCCTCCGGATGCTCGGCCGTCACCGACACGGCAGCTTTGGACGTGAGTCGGGTGCGGTCAGTCTTTGACGGCATCAAAGAAGATTTGCGCTTCGCGGCGGGTCGCTTGGCGGAAGGAGATGATGCGGATT
>DAIQNS010000340.1:0-1926 GCA_036788315.1 Alteraurantiacibacter sp.
GCGGCGCTGAAAGGCGAGAGCTTGACGGAGGCGGTGACGATTTCGCTGCGCGAGCGCCTGGCGCGCCAAAGCCGGGCGTGGGCGCGGGAGTGGGCGCGGGAGTGGGCGCGGGGCCAACAGCGATTTGCGTGTCGCGCGTCTGGCCTTCGCCCTGCTCGAAGCTGAGGTCGCCCGTCCCCGTGACCTGCGTGCCGCCCGGATCGTCGGGCCGGGTCTTGTACGGCTCTTCGGGCGCGGCGATGGTGCTGCCATCGGCCAGTGGGCCGCCGCCTGCATCATCACGGCCAAACCACCAGATCAGCCCCAGAACAAGGGCAATCGCGGCCACCCCGGCGAGGGCGACGGACACCAGAAAGCCGGTGTTCAGGCCCGATCCGGCATCCTCTTCATCGTCCGATTCAAGCCACGGCAACCGCTCGGCCTCGTCGGCGAGTGTGAGTTGCTCTTCCTCGAGCACTTCGTCGGGATTAGCTTCGAATGCCTCATCGAGAGGTTCGAATTCCGCGTCCTGATTGTTTTCGCCCGGGCCTGCCATCATTGCCTCATAGTTCCTCGACCGCCTCGACACCAAGAATATTGAGGCCATTGCGGAGGATTTGCCCGATCTGGGCGCACAGGAACAGCCTTGCCGCGCTCAATGGCTTGTCATGTTCCACAATGATGCGCTTTTCCGGATGGTCGTTGCCCAGATTGTAATAGGCATGGAAGGCTGCGGCCAAATCATAGAGGTAAAAAGCAATTCTGTGCGGTTCGCGCGCGCGCGCGGCAGCTTCCACTTCGCGCGGGAATTGCGCGGCCTGCCGGATGACTGTCCATTCGTCCGCGCCAAGCAAGGCAAGCTCTGCATCCGATGCGACAATATCGAGCGCGGCAGCCTTCTGCGTCGTCCGGCAAATCCGCGCATGGGCATATTGCACGTAAAAGACCGGATTTTCCTTCGAGCTCTCGACCACTTTGGCAAAGTCGAAATCCATCTGCGCATCGGGCTTGCGGGTGAGCATGGTGAAGCGCACCACATCCTTGCCGACTTCTTCGACCATATCGGCAATGGTGATGAAATTGCCCGAGCGCTTGGACATCTTCACCGGGTCACCATCGCGCAAAAGCTGCACCATCTGCACCAGTTTCACATCGAAGGGGATCGCCTTGCCCTGCCCCTCGGACAAGGCCGCGACCGCCGCCTTGATCCGCTTGACCGTGCCGGCATGATCCGCGCCCCAGATGTCGATCAGCGCATCGGCACCCTCGGCCTTCTGCATGTGATAGGCAAGATCGGCGCCGAAATAGGTCCATTTGCCATCCGACTTCCTGATCGGCCGATCCTGATCGTCGCCGAATTTGGTCGAACGGAACAGCGGCAGCTCGACCGGCTCCCAATCCTCGGGCGGGGCCTTGCCCTTGGGTGCTTCGAGGAGGCCATCATAGACCAGATCCTGCGCGCGCAGCCAGGCTTCGGCAGCTTCGGGCTTTTTCGCCGCTTGCAAGGCGGCTTCGGAAGAGAACACATCGTGCCTGATGCCCAGCAGCGCCAGATCGGCGCGGATCATGTCCATCATCGCCTCGACCGCTTCGGCGCGGAAGATCAGCAGCCAGTCTTCCTCGGGCGCGTCGCGAAACCTGTCGCCCACTTCGAGCTTGAGATGTTCGCCCACGGCCTTGAGATATTCGCCCGGGTAAAGCCCCTGCGGGATCTCGCCAATATCCTCGCCCAGCGCCTCGCGGTAGCGCAGATGCGCCGAGCGGGCGAGCGTATCGACCTGCCCGCCCGCATCGTTGACGTAATATTCGCGGATCACCTCGTGCCCGGCCCATTCGAGCAAGGAGGCCAGCGCATCGCCTACCACCGCGCCCCGGCAATGACCCATGTGCATCGGCCCGGTCGGATTGGCCGAGACATATTCGAGATTGACGCGCGTCCCCTCGCCC
>DAIQNS010000341.1:0-1920 GCA_036788315.1 Alteraurantiacibacter sp.
GCTGCTGGCGCGGACCGAAGACCGGCGGATCATGATGGTGATCTCGGACGGCGCGCCGGTCGACGATTCGACGCTGAGCGTGAATTCGGCGGGCTATCTCGAAGCGCATCTGCGCCGCGTGATCGAATGGATCGAGAGAGTTTCCCCCGTGCAGCTCGTCGCCATCGGCATCGGCCACGATGTCACCCGCTATTATCGCCGCGCAGTGACCATCATGGACGCCGAGCAACTCGGCGGTACGATTATCGAGCAATTGGCGGATTTGTTTGAGGTGGAAAAATGAAAGTCTCTGAAGCCATTGCCAGTCGCCGTTCGATCCGCGACTTTCTCGACAAGCCGGTCGACCGCGCAATCATCGCGCGCATTCTTGAACAGGCGCAGCGCAGCCCCTCGGGCGGCAATGTGCAGCCCTGGCACGGGCTGGTGCTGACCGGCGAGCCGCTTCAGCGCCTGTTCGAAGTTGCCGCGCGCGAATTGACCAAGGGGCGCGACGGCGTAAAGCCCGAATTTGATATCTACCCGCCCGACGTTGCCGACCCCTACAAATCGCGCATCGGCAAGGTGGGCGAGGATATGTACGGCGCGCTCGGCATCCCGCGCGAGGACAAGAAGGCGCGGCTGGGCTGGTTCAAGAGCAATTTTGAAGCCTTTGGCGCGCCCGCGCTGATGCTGGTGCACACGCCTGCCTATATGGGCCGCCCGCAATGGGGCGATATCGGCATGTGGCTGCAATCGGTCATGCTGCTCGCGCGCGAAGAAGGCATCGATACCTGCCCGCAGGAAAGCTGGGCCAATTATGCCGGTGCCTTCCGCGAGGTGGTTGATATTCCAGAGGATCATATCCTCTATTGCGGCGTGGCTTTCGGCTACCGGAATCCCGAGGCTGAGGTAAACTCCTTTCCCGTGGAACGCGCTGCGATTGACGATGTGATCCGCTGGGAGGGCTGGGAATAGCCATGCGCTGGCTCCTTCGCGTGTTGCTGATCGCCGGCCTGATTTTCGGGGCCTGGTATTTCGTGACGCCATGGTGGACGATGAAGCAGATCGCCGATGCCGCCGAAGATGGCGATGCGGAGCGGCTCGAACAGCTGGTCGATTTTGAGATGCTGCGCGCCGAATTGCATGCCGATCTGCGTGCCAGCCGCGATGATGGCGACAACGATCTGCTTGACCGGATCGGGGACGGCATCGTCAAGACAGTGGGCGCGGCGGCAATCAATACTTTTGCCACGCCCAACGGCATGGCGGTGCTGCTCGATGCGAGCAAGGTGCTACCGGGCGAGGAATATTCCTGGGACGTCGAGCGCGAGGGGCTCAATGCGTTCCGCGCGGTTTCCAGCACGCAGGAGGGCGCGGCCGGACCACAGCTCAGCTTCGTGCGCGACGGGCTGGGCTGGCGCATGGTGGGCGTGAAGCTTTAGGCGGTGCTTGACCCGGGTGCACGATTGCCGCCATTGGCCGCGCCATGACTGAGCTCAGACTGTTCAATTCGCTCACCCGCAAGCTCGAGGTGTTCAAGCCCGTCCGCCCCGACGAGGCGCGCGTCTACAGCTGCGGGCCGACGGTCTACAATTATCCGCATATCGGCAATATGCGCGCCTATGTGTTTGCCGATATTCTCGGGCGCACGCTCTCCTGGAAGGGCTATGAGCTCAAGCATATCATCAACATCACCGATGTGGGCCATCTCACCGATGACGCCGATGATGGCGAGGACAAGATGGAGCGCATGGCGGCGCAACGCGCGCAATCGATCTGGGAGATTGCCGCGCATTACACCGCAGCCTTCAAAGCTGATATCGCCGCGCTCAATATTCGCGAGCCTGCCGAATGGACCGTGGCAACCGATTATATCGAACCGATGATCGCCTTCGCGCAGAGCATCGCCTCTTTCAGCGTTGCGTCAGCGGTCCGCTCGTG
>DAIQNS010000342.1:0-1918 GCA_036788315.1 Alteraurantiacibacter sp.
GAACGGTTCGAGCGGGCAATCACGACGCCTTCGAAATTCTGGACACGGCTGCGTTCGCCTTCGACAACGCGCACACCGACACGCACGGTATCACCGGCGCGGAAATCGGGGATGTCTTTCCCCTCGCTGAGTGCGCCGATGGCTTCCGCCTCGAGCTCTTGAATCAGACCCATTGGTCAATCCTCATCTTTACGCCGCGCGCCAGAGGCAGACGAACCTGTAGCGCCACCATGGCGCTCCCAAAGGTCCGGCCTGCGTAACCGTGTGATCTCCTGCGCCATGGCTTTGCGCCATGCCGCAATCCTCGCATGATCCCCCGATCGCAGCACTTCAGGGATCGTGCGCCCTTCCCATTCCTGGGGCCGGGTATAATGCGGGTACTCCAGAAGCCCCATCTCGAAGCTCTCGTCATCCCCGCTGGAAGGCGCGCCCATTACGCCGGGAAGCAGCCGAATGCAAGCATCAAGTATGGCCAGCGCCGCGGGTTCTCCGCCCGATAGGACAATGTCGGTGAGCGAGATTTCCTCAATCTGCGGGCGCGCTTCGAACAGGCGTTCGTCGAAGCCCTCGAACCGGCCGCAAATGAAGATTGCGCCCGGGCCTTGGGAGAGTTCGCGGATGCGCGCCTGCGTGATCGGCGCACCGCGCGGGGTCATCGCGAGGATGGGCGCATCAGGCTGGCTCGTGATGGCAAAATCGACCGCTGCGCCCAGCACATCGGCCTTGAGCACCATGCCCGCGCCGCCGCCTGCTGGCGTGTCATCGACAGTGTTATGCTTGTCCAAAGCGAAATCGCGGATCTGCACGGTCTGGCAAGTCCAGTCGCCGCGCTCGAGCGCCCTGCCCGCGAGCGACTGGCCCAGCGGCCCGGGAAACATTTCGGGATAAAGTGTCAGGATCGTGGCAGCGAAACTCACTCCGCGCCTTTCTTCGCCTTGTTGCGCGCAACCGTATCGCCGATCAGGCCCACGCCAAAGCCGGTAACGCCAGTCAGAAAGCCGATCAGATACAGTGCCATCGCCCAGACCTGCGCGGTTTCGTTGCAGGCATCGCCTTCGCAGCCGAGAACCTGCGTCGCGGTGATCCAGGCGGCCCACACAAAGAACGGCAGCGAAACGGGCAGCGCCGCGAACAGCGCGTTGCGCGCCGGGCGGCTGTGCGGGCGCTTGCTCGCGAGCAGATAGCCGATCGGGAACGGAATGAGGATTACCGCGGCAAAGATGAGCAATTGGTCGAGCATGGTGTCAGCTATCCACGAAGTTTTCGCTCACGACAACCCGCTCGCCATCCCATTTGGACACGGCTTCGGGGCGCATCGGGACCATGAAGCTCTTGCCATCGGGGCGGCGGATTTCGATCACATCGCCTGCGCCAAAATTCTCGACGGTCACGACCTCTCCCAAAGCCTCGCCGGTATCGGACACTGCGGCAAGGCCAAGCAGGTCGGCATGGTAATATTCGCCCTCGGCCAGCGGCGGGAGAGCTTCGCGCGGCACGGCCAGCGTGGTGCCGCGCAGGGCTTCTGCCTGGGTGCGGTTGGTCGCCTCGGCAAAGCGCGCAATCGCCCCGCCCTTGCCATCATCGCGCAGTTTCGTGAGCGTCAGGGTGCCGTCATTGAAGCTCTTGTGCTGCTGGAAAGCCGCAAGGCCATCGCCCAGCAGCTTCACGCGCACCTCCCCCGTCACCCCATGTGCGCCAGTAATGGCGGCCAGCACAATTGGCTTGGGGGTGAGGGGTTTGGCAGGCATTGCGAGAGCTTAGCCCTCGGCCTTGTCTTCGGCAGGCTTGTCTTCGGCAGGCTTGTCTTCGCCAGCGGTATCTTCCACCTGTTCATTGACCGGGCCGCCCTCGGAGACTTCCTCGGCCATCGCAGCCTTGTCTTCGGCGGTAGCATCGGCGGGGGTCTCCTCGGCCACGG
>DAIQNS010000343.1:0-1917 GCA_036788315.1 Alteraurantiacibacter sp.
ACTCGCCCTTTCGCCCGCGCCGGGCGCAGCGCAGGGCGAGAGCTTTCCCGCCTATCTCGATGCGGTTGCCCAGAAGGCGCGGGCCCAGGGCGTTCAGCAGGCTACTATCGATCGGGTCTTTGCGGGCCTCACGCCCAATGAGCGCGTGCTTGCGCTTGACCGGGACAATGTCTCCTCGGGCTCCAATGTGAACCCGGCGACAGGCTTTCCCTGGCTCTCGAGCTATCTCAACCGTCACAATACGCAGGCCCGCATATCTGGCGGCGTGCGCAAGCTGGCGGAAGTGCGCTCGCTCGCAGCGGCAGTGGAAGCGCAATACGGCGTCCCAGCCGAAATGCTTGTTTCAATCTGGGGCCATGAAACCGCTTACGGCGCGGTCAAGGGAAGTTTCGATCTGCCGCGTTCATTGGCGACACTCGCCTGGGAAGGGCGACGGCGCGATTTGTTCGAAAGCGAGTTGATCGCAGTTCTGAAGATCGCCGATAGCGGCGTTGCCCGTGATCAGCTCGTTGGCAGTTGGGCAGGCGCGTTCGGCAATCCGCAATTTCTGCCCAGCGTCTATTTGCGCGTGGCGGTCGATGGCGATGGCGATGGGGACCGTGATATCTGGAATTCGGATATCGACACGCTCCATTCGATTGCAAACTATTTCAAGCTGCATGGCTGGCGCACGGGCGAGCCTTGGGCAGTGCGCGCCTATGTGCCTAACAGTGCGGATCGCAGTGGTATCGAGAGCAAGGTATCCTCACCAGTCTGCCCGCGCGTTCACGATCGCCACAGCCGCTGGTTAACCGTGCGCGAATGGCGCGAACGAGGGATTACACCGCGTGCGCCCATCGCCGATGACGTGCTCGCCGCACTTTTCGAACCTGACGGTCCGGCAGAACCTGCATACCTCTTAACCCAGAATTATAAGGTTATCCTCGAATATAACTGCTCGAATTTTTATGCGATGAGTGTGGGGCTGCTGGCTGATGAGATTGCGCGATGAGAATTGGCCGAAAAACTCGCTGCGGCGTGGCCTAGCGGCTTGCTCGGCGCTGGCGCTGCTGGGGGCGTGCAACAGCTTTGCCGGCAGCGTGCCTTCCGCATCTGCTGCAGGCCCGCTTACCACTGGGCCGCAGGCCGATTTTCCAATTCTTGTCGGTCCCCCGTATGAAGTAAACGCAGTCACCTACACGCCTGTCGATGTTCTCAATTACGATGAGGTGGGCCAGGCGATCCTTGATGCTGGGGCAATCGGCGTGACCGGTTCGCACCATACGCTTCCTGTTCCAAGCTATGTCGAAGTGACCAGCCTTGAAAGCGGTCGGACAATCCTTGTGCGGCTCGAGCGGCGCGGCCCTATGATGAGCAATGATCTTATTGCCCTTTCGCCTGATGCTTTTGCTCAACTTGAAGCAGGAAGCGGGCTCGCAGTGCGGGTGCGCCGGGTCAATCCGCCCGAAGAGCATCGAGCGATGCTGCGTTTAGGGCAGATGGCACCCCTACGCATGGAAACGCCCGCATCGCTGGTGACGATCTTGCGGCGAAGGCTACCTGCGGAGGCAGTGGCTGTAGCGCCGGTTGAGGCCGCTGTGCCCGTTGCAAAGCGCGAACCGCTGCCGGTCGAAACGCCGCCTGCTTCAGTCGCTTCAATCAGAAAACCCGAGCCCCAGCCTGCACCGCGCGCGAACACCGCGCAAACCCTTGCAAGCAGCCCCGCACCTGCTGCCACGCCCGCAACTCTGGGTGAGGGCTTCTTCGTGCAGGCGGCGGCTTTTTCGACACAGGAGCGCGCAGATCGCGCCGCTTCCGCGCTCGATGCGCATGTCGTACCTGGCGGAAAGCTTTTCCGGGTTCGTACCGGGCCTTTCGCAAACCGGGAAGAAGCAGCCGCATCGCTCGCCAAGGTGCGCGCGGCAGGGTATGACGATG
>DAIQNS010000344.1:0-1917 GCA_036788315.1 Alteraurantiacibacter sp.
GAGGCGCATCGGCCCGCGCCCGAAGTGGCCCATGTCCGAATAGAGCGCCTCGGCCCCCGTCACCGCGAGTACGACCGAGCCGAGCGCCAGAAACGCGAACCATTTGTCGGTAATGAAGAATTGTACCGCATACCACGGGTTGAGCGCCCACAGGATTTCGGGCGTCCCGGCAATCTGGACGATGCCGAGAAACGCAATCACGGTAAAATACAGGATCATCACCGGCGCAAACAACGCGCCAACCTTGGCCGTGCCGCGCTTCTGAATCAGGAACAGGATAACCAGCAGCACCAGCGCGATCGGGATCACGAGCGGTTGCAGGCTGCTTTCGACCACGGTCAGCCCCTCGACTGCAGAAAGCACCGAAATTGCGGGCGTAATCATCGAATCGCCGTAGAACAGTGCGGTCGCAAACACGCCGAGCAGCACCACGATCCAACCGTGCTTCGACCGGCCCAGCGCGCCCGAAAGCAGCGCCACGAGCGCGAGCGAACCGCCCTGCCCCTTGTTATCCGCACGCATCAGAATCGTGACATACTGGATCGAGACGACCAGCGTCATCGACCAGAAAATCAGGCTGACCACACCAAGGAGGTGCAGATCGTCGATCGGCAGATAGTGCGCGCCGCGAAAGGTTTCGCGAAAGGCATAAAGCGGGCTGGTCCCGATATCGCCGAAAACGACACCGATTGCGCCTGCTGCGAGCTTGGCTTTCGCCGAGCCGCTTTGCTGTCCCGCTGCACTCATAGGAAGTCGCGCATAGCAGCGAGATTACAAGGCTGCAACGTTGTGCAGCGCAGCAAGCCTACTCGGCCTCAGGCACCGGTGGAGCAGCCGTCAACCGCTCGGCTTCGGGCACGCCGAGCAGGTCTTCGAGCCGGTTGAGCTGGTCGATGATCTGCGGCAGACCGGCGGCGTCCTGCGGGGCCTGCGCCACGGTATCGCGCCAGACCTGACGCGCTTCCATCATGCTGCCCTGCCGGATCAGCGAAACGCCCAGGAAATAGCCGGGACCGGGATGGCCGGGGCGAAGGTCTGCGGCCATGCGGTACGAATAGAGCGCCGGTGGGGTCAGCGCGCCGTTCGCATGGTCGACCAGCGCATTCCCCTTGGCGAGCCAGGCGTCGAAATCCCGCGGATTGTCGAGCGTAATGCCGTTGAACAGTGTTGCCGCATCGGCATAGCGGCGTTGCCGCGCCATGGCATTGGCAGTGATCATCATCGGCGAAGTCGAGCGGTCCACCTGCTTGAGCAACTGACGCCGCACTTCGACACTGTCAAAGCCATCGTCGGGTCGTGCTTCCTCAGGTGATTTGGGGCTGGCAGGCAAGCCGGGGCTGGCCTGCATCGCATATCCGGCAAGTCCGAAAGCAAGCGCGGCGAGCAGGCTCGTCCACAAGGCGCGCTTGAGCCGGAAGAAGGCAACGGCCGCACCAAAGGAGGCGAGCGCCACAAGTATCGCGAGAATCCATGTCATGAGCGGCGGCGCATCCTGCTGGCAAAGGCAAATCCGCAAATCGCCAGCAGCAGCACAGGGATTACAAACAGCGGCCAGGTGGTGGTGCTGACTGTGGGCGCATAGCTTATGTAATCACCGTAGCGATCGACCAGCCACGCGCGCACTTCCTCGGGCTCTTCACCTGCCAGGATACGCGAGCGCACCTGATGGCGCATGTCGCCCGCCATGGGCGCGTCGCTGTCGGCAATCGACTGGCTTTGGCACTTGATGCAGCGCAAGGTGTGCATCAGCTCGCGCGCTGCGGCTTCTTGCTCGGGATCTTGAAGTTGCTGATAGGCGTAAGGCGCGGGCGGCATCGTGTCCTGTGCGCCAAGCGGAAGCGGCGCGAGCACGGCCAATGCCGCGAGTATGGCGAGCAGCCCCCTCATGCGCCCGCTTCCTCCAGTTCGCGCAGCAAG
>DAIQNS010000345.1:0-1914 GCA_036788315.1 Alteraurantiacibacter sp.
CGATCTCACCGGCATGATCCAGGACGAGATGGGCAAGCTCGACAAGGCGACCACCACCGCGCCCTACATGCGCATCAAGACCAAGATCGAGGAGCTGAAGGCCGATCCGCGCTACCAGTTCATGTTCTCGGGAATGCTGGTCGGCGATACGATGGCCGAGTGGATTTCCAAGATCTTCCGCATGCCGTCTGACGGCAAGCCCATCGCGATCATCGATGTGTCGGGCGTGCCTTCCGATATCACCTCGACTGTGGTTGCGGTGATGAGCCGCATGGTGTTCGACTTTGCGATCTGGGGCCGGGGCGAAAAGACCAGTCCGATCCTGCTCGTATGCGAAGAAGCGCACCGCTACGTGCCCAACGAGAAGAACTCGGACGGCAACTCTGTGGGCCGCATCCTTTCGCGCATCGCCAAGGAAGGCCGCAAATACGGCATCACGCTCGGCCTCATCACCCAGCGCCCATCCGACCTTGCCGAGGGCGTACTCTCGCAATGCGGCACGATCATCTCGATGCGCCTCAACAACGACCGCGACCAGGACTTCGTGCGCGCCGCCATGCCCGAAGGCGCGCGCGGCTTCCTCGACGCAATCCCCGCGCTGCGCAACCGCGAATGCATCATCTGCGGTGAGGGCGTGTCGATCCCGATCCGCGTGTCCTTCGACAATCTCGAAGAGGCCAAACGCCCCGCTTCCGAAGACCCCAGCTTCACCGAGCTGTGGAACCAGAGCGGCGGCGAGGAAGAACTGGTCCACCGCACCGTGCAACGCTGGCGTTCGCAAGGAAGTTAGTTTGTGTTGCGCACCCGCATCCGCGGGTGCGTCCTCGCTGGACGTCCTCCGCTTCGCTGCGGACCCGCTGCGGGCGGGCGGTCGCCCTTGCGGCCCTTCGGGCCGGTACTCGTTCTCCTTTTCTAACTCCCCCGTGTATCCCCGAACAAATGGATATGCAGCCGGTCTGACAGGCGAAAGCCATGCTCCAGCGCGATCGGCACCAGCCATTCCATCCGGGCACGCAAGGTCGCGCTGTCGGTGCCTTCGGGCATCAGGAAAATGCGCTCGGGTACAATCGCATGGGTGCGCGCCAGCGCGAGCACCTCATCCACATCCCCCGGCGCGGCGATCACGAATTTGAACCATGCGCGCGCGTCGGTGGCCCAGCGATCAAGCATTTCGGGTTTAAGCGCCAATTCCGCTGCATTGCCCGAATGCGCGAGCTTGGGGCTGACATTGTACTGATCGACCCGCGCATCGAGAGTGCCGGGCGTGGGCACTGAGCCATTGGTCTCGATCTCGGCGCGCATATCAGGGAGGAGGGCGAGCAGATCGGCAAGCTGGCTCGCCTGCATCAAAGGCTCGCCGCCGGTGATGACAAGGCGGCTTTGCCCGAGCGCGGCGATCTTTTCAGCGGTTTCCCCGGCGGACAGCTTCACCTGATTGGCAGCGCGCGCAAAGGCGATTTCGCCGCGATGCGGCCGGTTGTCGCCCTCGAACCGCCAGGTGTAGGCGGTATCGCACCAGACGCAGGCGAGATTGCAGCGCGACAGCCGCACGAACGCGACCGGCATCCCCGCCGAGGGCCCTTCGCCCTGCACCGAGGCGAATATCTCCGGCCCGCCGGTGTCATCCGTGGCAAGCGTCAGCATGGCGCGGCCTTGCACGTTAGACACCTTGGACACTGTCCTGGAATAGAAAAGCCGGGCCTGCGCGCATGACTTCGACAGAGCGGCAAACGCGCGATAAACTGGGGGGCAGGGGAAAGGCGGGCGAACATCATCCGCGCCCTATGGCACGGATTGCGGCGGTAGGAAATTTCGCGCGTGGATCGGGGGCGGTGAGGGCGGTCTCGTAGGCCAGGAGGGCGTCGTCGTCGACGGTCGGTCCGACCTCGGTGAGGGCCGCGGCGAGGGCGAGGT
>DAIQNS010000346.1:0-1914 GCA_036788315.1 Alteraurantiacibacter sp.
ATGCGCAGCCACTTCGTCAAGCAGGAGAATGCCCGGGCGTCCCCTGGCCGCAAGCGCCGCATGCGCGAGCGTGATTGCAATCAGCATCGCTTTCTGTTCGCCTGTGGAACATTGCGCAGCGGGCACGTTCTTGCCCGCCATGGTCACCTTGAGCTCATCGCGGTGAGGCCCTGCCAAAGTGCGCGAGGCCGCGCGGTCGCGTTTGCGCGAACTTGCCCACAGCTGCGCCAGCGCGGCCTCTTCTTGTGGCCCCCCGGCGATAAGCTCCAGAACGGGCTGGGCAAAGGGTTGATCGGGCAATGCGCCAAGCTCGCCTGTCAGCGCTTCGACCAGCCGCGCGCGCCCCTGCGCCAGCAAGGCGGCATGCCGCGCCATCTGCGCTTCGATGGAATCGAGCCATTGCGGGTCCGGCTCGCGCGGATCGGACAGCAGGCGGTTGCGCTCGCGCAGGGCATTTTCGTAGCGGGAAGCATGTTGCGCATGGGCAGGTTCGAGCGCGAGCGCGAGCCGGTCCATATAGCGCCGTCTGGTCCCCGCGCTGTCCATGAACACCCGGTCCATCGCCGGGGTGAGCCAGCTGACCGCGAGCCATTCGCCAAGGCTGAGCGCGCTGGCCTGCGCGCCGTTTACCTGCACGATGCGCCGCCCTGCACGATCGGGCTGGACTGCTGTGCCCAGCTGCACTGGTGCGCCGCCATCCTTGGTGGCGAGCCTCGCACTCACCGTGAAGCCGTGCGCGTCGTCTTCGCCGGCCATTTCGGCAAGCGGTGCCCGGCGCAGCCCGCGCCCCGGTGAGAAGAGCGAGAGAGCTTCGAGGACATTGGTCTTTCCCGCGCCATTTTCGCCCACGAGCAGATTGAGCTGCGCGGTCTGCGCCAGACGCGAGGACGCATGGTTGCGAAACGTGGTGAGAGCGATGTGATCGAGCGCCATGAGCAGGTGAGCGGTAAGCCAGACCGGCGGGCAAGACCAGATGAATGTGCATTGCCGATACTTGGCGAAATTTCCCGAATTTTGGTTTTGCAAGTTGGCTTGGTCGCCGACTGGCAGGGCAAGAAGGGCAGAATTCAGCCATTCGCCGAAAATGGCACAGCCCCTGCAAATGGCCGCATACCCGATGGATGAACCATGCGGGAAGCACCAAGGGGAAAAATCATGACTGGATCAAACAAGAGTTTCATCGCCGCCATCGCTGCAGCTGGCACCACATTTGCAATGCTGTTTGTCGTGTTCGCTCCAGCAGCGACTGCTGTATCGGGAGGGATAGCATGAGCGGGCTGCGGCCACATGGTGCAGGGCGCAAGTTTCGTCTCGATCGCTCGGGCGGGAAGCTTGCCGGGGTCTGCGCTGGCCTTGCCCAATGGTTGGGCGTTCATCCGCTGATCTTGCGGATCGTCTTTGTGGCGGGCGCGCTGCTTGCCTTTGGCAGCTTGATCATCGTCTATCTGCTGATCTGGCTGCTGGCAGATTGATAGATGCGGGCGGTCAGCCAGCTTTTGCTGTTACCTCGTCGCCGCCAAAAGGCGAGAAATCGGTTTCCGCGTCAAAGGCTTCAACACCCTCACGGCGCTTCAGGAAATTGACCACAAGATAAGTCACCGGCGTGAGCAATGCTTCCCACAGGGTTTTGATCACCCACTGCGAAATCACAACCTGCACCAGCAGTTCAGGCGGCCACCCGGCCAGCCCGTAGAAGGCGAGCGGATAGAAGATCATACTGTCGAGCCCCTGGCCCACCACAGTCGAGCCGATCGTGCGCATCCACAGATATTTGCCAGCGGTCCAGATTTTCATCTTGGCGAGCACGAAGGCGTTGGCAAATTCGCCCACCCAGAACGCGGTGATCGAGGCAAGCACGATCCGCCAGCCATTGCCAAAGACGTTCTCGTAATCCTCCTGAAAGGGCCAGCCCTC
>DAIQNS010000347.1:0-1875 GCA_036788315.1 Alteraurantiacibacter sp.
TGGTGGTGCGCCCGCGCTCGATCGGCAATTGGCGGATATCCTGCACCAGCGCCTGCCCGTTGTTGTAGATCGTCACCGAAAGATCGCCCTGCGCGCTGGCCCCGGTCGGATCGGTGCTGTCCTGCGCGAGAAGCGTCGGGGCAAAGGCCGCGCTAGCGGCGAGGACGGCAAGGCTGGCAAAGCTGCTGCGGCGTGAGATCATGCTTGGTTTCCCCCGTTATAAGGTGCGCTTCTATGTCGCATGTGCGGCTTTATGGCGACTGAACGCTGTGCGCACCGCAGATTAACGCGCCTTCGCCGCTCCAGCCAGCACCTCGGCAACCTTGTCAGCGATTTGCTGCACGCTGAAAGGCTTGGGAATGAAGTGCATCTGCGAAATGTCGAGCTGGTCGCGCAATTGCGCTTCGGCATAGCCGGACATGAACAGGATCGGCAGATCGGGAGCGATCTTGCGAATTTCGCGCGCCATTGCCGGGCCGTCCATCACCGGCATCACCACGTCCGAGACGACCAGATCGAACTGCCCGCCCTGCTGCACTTTCTCGAGGCCCTCGTCCCCGTCGCTCGCGGTGATCACGCTATAGCCTTGCCGGGTCAGCGAGCGTTCGGCGACGGCGCGGACCATGTCCTCGTCCTCGACCAGCAGGATCGTGCCCCCGCCCGACCATGCGCGCGCCTGTTCTTCGACCTTGGCTTTCGTCAGCTCTTCCTGGGTCGCGTTGTGGACCGGCAGATAGACGGTGAAGCGCGCGCCCGAGATGCGGCCATCGGGGCCCTTGGCATTGCTCGCGAAAATGAAGCCGCCCGATTGCTTGACGATGCCGTAGACGGTGGAGAGGCCGAGGCCGGTGCCCTTGCCTTGCTCTTTGGTGGTGAAGAAGGGCTCGAAAATCTGGCTTATCACTTCGGCCGGAATGCCGCCGCCGGTGTCTTCGGCGATCAGCACGGTATAATCGCCTGCCGGGATGATTTCAGAGCCCATGCGCTGGATGTCGTTTGCCGCAATGCGCCTTGTGGCAAAGCGCAAGGTTCCGCTGGCACCCTCGCCCTTGCTCTGGATCGCGTCACGCGCGTTGACCGCCAGATTGATGATCACCTGTTCGAGCTGGCGCGGATCGGCGCGCACCGGGCCAAGATCGCGGTCATGATTGACCTTGAGAGTGATTTTGGCGCCGAGCAGACGCTTGAGCAACTGGCTCACTTCGGAAAGCACATCGGGCAATTGCAGCACTTCGGGCTGCAAGGTCTGCTGCCGCGAGAAGGCGAGCAATTGCCGCGTCAGGCTGGCCGCGCGGTTGGAATTGGCCTTGATCTGCTGGATATCGTCATAGTCGCTGTCGCCGGGCGTGTGGCGCAAGAGCATGAGGTCGCAATAGCCGATGATCGCGGTGAGCACATTGTTGAAATCATGCGCAACCCCGCCCGCGAGCTGGCCCACCGCCTGCATCTTGGTCGCCTGCGCGAGTTCCTGCTTGAAGCGCGCTTCCTGGCTGGTGTCGGCAAGGCTGAGCAGCACTGCCGCCTCGCCCAGACCGCGCACGCCGGCCATGCGCACGCTGACAGGCTCCTCGATCGAATTGCGCAGCCGAACGGCAATGTCGCCCGAGCTTGCCGGACCTTGGGCAAAGCGGCGCACCGCATCGGACATGGCGGTCTTGTCGCGCGGGACCACGAGATCGGAGGGGTAAGGCGGCAGATCGCCATCCTTGAGGCTCGCCGCGCGCCGGAAGGCCGGATTGGCGAAGAGGAAATGCCCGTCGCGATCGGTTGTTGCAAGGCCCAGCGGCAATTGCTCGAGCAGCGCTTCGAGTTGCGCTGCCTGCCCGCGCACTTCGCTACCCCAGCCGCCAAGCCCGATCCCGCTGTCGATCAGCA
>DAIQNS010000348.1:0-1844 GCA_036788315.1 Alteraurantiacibacter sp.
GGAGCCCGCGTGAAGCGCGCGAGGAACTGGGCCGCGAGGCGCAGATCGGGGTGACCTGCCATGCGAGCCGCCATCTGGCGATGGAAGCGGGCGATGCGGGGGCCGATTATGTGGCCTTCGGCGCATTTTTTCCCAGCACAACCAAGCAGAGCGAACACCGCGCCGAGCCTGAACTGGTGCAATGGTGGTCGCAATTGTTCGAGATACCCTGCGTTGCCATCGGCGGGATCACGCCTGCAAATTGCGCGCCTCTGGTCGCAGCCGGAGCCGATTTTCTCGCCGTTTCGGGCGCTGTGTGGAACGGGGACGAGGCCGCGGCGATGCGCGCCTTTGCCGAAGTGATCGGGGCTAAGGCCTAGCTCCGGCGCAGGCAGCGCAGCCGCGAAGGCTCGCCGTTTTCGTCCAACTTGCGCAGGAAATCGCGCCCGATGATCCGGTAACTCACGCCGTTGCGCGGGCCGCTGGTCATCGCGACAATGTCGCCGCGGCGCAGATAAGTGCCCGACCCTTGCGGGGAGGAATAGCGCGAGGCGCTGAGGATGGTGAAGCTTTCCTCGGGCTGCTCGATGCCGACCGCGCCGCTCGCATCGCCGGGAAGTTCGCACACATAGGTGCCGCGCGCGATTGTCCCGATGGGCCCATCGGCGAGCGCGGGGGCTGCCATCAGCAGAGCGATTGTCAGAGGCAATGCGATACGCATGGCGGCCCCATATCAGCCAGGCGGCTTAACGTCACCTGATCGCGTGCAGAAAGTCAGCCGTCGAAATGCCAGCCGCGTTCGCCGTGGCTGCTGGGATCAAGCCCGATCTGTTCGTCATCATCGGATATGCGCATCGGCAGGAACAGCGATACGGCGAGCGCAATTACCGCAGCGACGATGGCCGAATAGACTGCCACCACCACGAGGCCCAGCGCCTGCACGCCGAGCATGCCGCCCATGGTCATGCCATCGGCAAGCCCCGTGCCGCCAAGATCGACCGAGATGAAGAACGCCAGCAAAATCGTGCCAAGCATGCCGCCGACACCGTGAACCGCAAACACATCGAGCGAATCGTCAATCGCAAGCCGGTTCTTGACCAGATCGATCGCGCCGTAGCACACCGCGCCCGCAAGCAGACCGAACAGGATGGCCGCGCCCGGCGAGACAAAGCCGGCAGCGGGTGTGATCGTGGCAAGGCCCGCAATCGCGCCTGTGGCAAAGCCGATGCTGGTGGGCTTGCCGAACTTGATCCGCTCGATGAGGATCCAGATGAGCGCGGCGCTGGCAGCGGCGGCGTGAGTGTTGATGATGGCAGCAGAGGCATCATCGGTTGCGGTGAGCGCGGAACCGCCGTTGAAGCCGAACCAGCCGACCCACAGGAACATTGCGCCCAGCATGGTGAGACCGGGAGCATGCGGCAAAAGGCGCGAGGAGGGAAAACCCTGCCGCCTGCCAAGGAGCAGCGCGACGACCAGAGCCGAAACGCCCGCCGTAGTGTGAACGACCAGCCCGCCTGCAAAATCGAGCACGCCGAGCGAAGCAAGCCAGCCGCCGCCCCAGATCCAGTGGGCAACGGGCGCATAGACCAAGAGGCCCCAGATCGCACAGAATGTCAGCACCCAGCTGAACCGCGCGCGGTCGACCCATGCGCCCACCATCAGCGCGGGAGTGATCGCGGCAAAGGTCATCTGGAACAGCGCGAATGTGCTTTCGGGGATGCTCAGGCCCGCGCGCAGCGGCTCCATTGCAATCATCATCCACTTCGCGCCATTGCCGATCCAGCCGCCCGTCGTTTCGCCAAAGGCGAGCGTGTAGCCGACAATGATCCACAGCAAGGAGGCAATGCCGGCAACCGCGGCGACCT
>DAIQNS010000349.1:0-1843 GCA_036788315.1 Alteraurantiacibacter sp.
TCTTCGCGCGCAAGGGCATATTTGGCCGCGAGCTTCTGGCCTGCGAGCGGGTTGGCGGGGCTGCCCAGCGTGTGCGCGATTGCATGATTTGCCGTGCGGCCATCGACGAAGATGACGCACAATTCCTGCGGGAAAAGCGCGTTGGGATCGCCATTGCCATCGGCCACAAGGCGGAACTTCGCCGCCAGCGCGGCGAGCGCAGGATCAGCCATGGCCGCAGGCGTGAAGCGGCGCGGATCGATGCAGCCATCGGTAATCATCAGCGCGGCAAGCCATTGCAGGCACAGCCGCGCATAGGCGGGCGTCATCGCTTCGTGATAGGGCCGCCCCACGAGCCGGTGAATGAGCGGCGGGCAGGCAAGCTGGATTGACTTCACCTGCGCCGGGTCCAGCTCCAGATCGACCAGCGTGCCGAGCGCCGCATGGCTCGCGCGGCCCGAGGGATAGGGCTTCACGCTGATTTCGCTGATCCGCCAGAGCTTGCCCAGATCGCGCGTGTAGCGCGCCAGATCGCCCTTTTCGAACAGGGTGTAATAGCCGAAAGGCCCTTCGAGCGTGTTCTTGGGAGCGGAGAAGCCCGCTTTGGCAAGGTCCGCTGCAACCACTGCCGCGCGCGCCGCGTTGGCGACCTGAAACGGCAGCGTTGGCGAGCCTTCGACATGCGCCTGCATCGTGCCCGCCGCGCTCGAATAAGCAAGCCCGAGCGCATTGTCCGCCGGAGCGCCGATGATCCGCGCGACCGCCAACGCCGCGCCGATGACCCCGGCAGTGGCAGGGCGGAAGAAGGTCAGCGGGCTGTCGACCGAAAGGCCCAGCCCGCTGGCAATATCCACCCCCACCGCAAGCGCGGCCAGCGCCTCCTCCGGATCGCAGCCGCCCTGCCGGTCGATCGCGGCGTGGAGCGCAGCCACGACGACGCTCATCGCATGCACCACGGCAGGCTCGTGCACCGCGTCCCATTCGAGGCAATGGATGCGGTAGCCATTGACGAAAGCCGCGCCGGGCGCGGGCAGGCGTTCACCGGTACCGATCAGCCGCGCCTCCTCGCCGCTGCCCATCAGACGCGCGGCATGAAGCACTTCGCGCTCGCCCGGAGCGTCCACTGCCGCCGCTCCGCTCGCCAGCGTATCGCCGAGCAGGCGCACAGCATCCGCGCGCACCTGCGCAGGCAGGCTGTGGTGCGCACTGGCAAAAGCGAGCAAATCTTGTGTTGCGCTCATTGCAGCCAGTCCTCGATCAGGCGGTCAAGTTCATCGGCATCCTCGCTGGTGAGCGCAATGCGCGCCGCGCGCTCGGCCTCCTTCGGAGCCAATCCGCCCCAGCTTACCAGCGCTTCGAGCTTGGCAATCAATTGCGCCTCGCTCATCGGCCGTTCGGGATCGCCGCGCGTATCGCGCAGCTCATGCCCGTTCACCCGCGCGCCGAAATGCGCGGGATAGCGCGCGGTCAATGCCGGGTCTTCGCAGACCGAGACCTGCGCGCGCAAATCGGCAAGCGCCGTGATGGCTTCGGGCGTGAAGTCCACAGGCCCGGCCTCGCGGCCGTCAGCGACAATTGCAATGGCGTGCTGCAGCGAGAATTTCGCCTGCGCTTCGCTTTGCGGATCGGCGCGGTCGCAAAAGGCCAGCGCATCGGCATAGGTCTCCACCAGAAACGGCGCTTCGAGCTTGTCCGCAGTGCGCAGTTCGATCGCCGCATCGATTGCCGGGTGCGCATGGCGACACGCGGCCCAGGGCTTGAAGCTGACGTCGGCCAACAGCCAGCCACCCGGCTTCTCGCCCAGCGGCCCTGCGTCCTTCGCGAGCGCGGCAAACAGGCCCTGCGGCCCTTCGAGAATGCCCTT
>DAIQNS010000350.1:0-1802 GCA_036788315.1 Alteraurantiacibacter sp.
ATCATCGACCAGCCGCAGATTGATGAACCCCGGCCCGGCAATCTCGGCGCTCGCAATGCGCGGGTCGCCCGAAAGCTCGGCTATGATCGCAGCTGCAAGATCGCGCGGGTTCGCGCCCGCCGGCCGCGCCAGCACCATCGCGGCATTGGTCGCCAGATCGCCATGCGCCGCATCGCGCGGCGGCTCCACGCTGACATTTGCGCGCGGCGTTCCCGCCGGCAGCGTGCCCGCAGCTTCGAGCGCATCGAGCGCGGCGTTCAGCCGGGCAGTGAAGGCGGTGTACAGAGTGGTCGTTTCGGTCATGACATGCGCTCCCGCAATCGCGAGAGCCTCCAAAAGCTAGTCTCTCGCCTTCGCGGGGACGAGCTGCAATTTCAAGTGGGGATCAGCGCGTCGCGTTGTAGGCGAGCTGGTCATCGGTCAGCTGAAAACCGATCAGAAGCTCGAAAGTGGCACGCGCCACCGCAGCTTTCACATCGGGTTCGGTCAGGGGATCGATCGCGGCTGCTTCATCGCCTGCGCGTCGTCGGCGCGTGATCCTTTCGCGAATCTCTTCGGGCAAGGTGGCTTCGGAACGGTTGACGTAAGCCCCCGCCGTGCCCGAGCCCTGCGCGCGCGCCTCGCCATCGGCGAAATTGACCGTAACCGTCCCGATCCGCTTCGCCACGACCGAGTTCGATCCGCGGATAACGGTGGAATAATAAGGCAGCTCGACACTCCGCGCGCCGCGCGTGTCCATGCGGCTGGCGAGCACGTCGAAACTTGCCGTGCTGTAAACCTGGTCGCCGGTATCGTTGCAGCTCGAGCGCACATTGGTGATCGCCGCGACCACATCAAGCGCGTCGGCAGTGCGCGCGCCAGCGGGCGAGAACAAGGTGACATCGCCAGTAAATTCGGGAACGCCGACCGAGGGACACACCGAGCGCAATGCCGAGATGCCCACACCCTGTTCGATCACGATATCGCCCTCGGACTTGCACGCCGACAGCGCGAGCGCGGCCACGGTAGCGGCGAGGAAAGCTTTGCGAGACGTCATGAACAATCCTTGTCAAATCGGCAGCACAAACCATTTTCACGCTGCTGCACTGGCCCTAACCCTTTCGCCGCGCGCCGACAACCGCTAGAGGCACTGATATGAACGCTCCATTTCCTGCCAGCAGCGCCAGCACCGGCAAACTGCCGCTCACCGTATTGATCGCCGCGCCGCGCGGCTTTTGCGCAGGCGTGGACCGCGCCATCGAAATCGTCGAGCGCGCGCTCGAACGGTATGGCGCGCCGGTCTATGTGCGCCATGAAATCGTGCACAACCGCTATGTGGTCGATGGCCTCAAGGCCAAGGGCGCGATTTTCGTGGAAGAACTCGACGAGGTGCCCGATGACGCGCCGGTCGTGTTCAGCGCGCATGGCGTGCCCAAATCGGTCCCTGCCGAGGCCGAGCGGCGCAAGTTGATCTATGTCGATGCGACCTGCCCGCTGGTCTCCAAAGTCCACCGCCAGGCCGAACGCCTGATCGAGAAGGGGTACCATATCCTGTTCATCGGCCATGCCGGGCACCCCGAAGTGATCGGCACTTTCGGGCAAGTGCCGCCGGGCCGGATGACGCTGGTCGAGACCGAGGAAGATTTGGCCGCGCTCACTGTTCCCGATGGGTTGGAACTGGCTTTCCTCACGCAGACAACGCTGTCGGTCGACGATACCGCCGCGCTCATTGCCGCGCTGCAGAAGCGCTTCCCGCAGATCGCCGCGCCCAAGGCAGAGGATATCTGCTATGCCACATCGAACCGGCAGGCCGCGGTCAAGGA
>DAIQNS010000351.1:0-1752 GCA_036788315.1 Alteraurantiacibacter sp.
AGGCCAGCCCCGCCAGCACCAGGATAAGGCCGAACAGCGCCCCGGTCGAGAGATCGCCCGTAAGCGCAAGGCGGATGCCTTCAAAGGTAACTGTGCCGGTAAAGCCGTATATCAGGCTCATGCCAAATAGCAGAATGCCCGAGGCAAGCGCCCCCAAAACGAAATATTTGAGCCCCGCCTCGCCCGAGCGCTCGTCATTGCGCAGGAAAGCGGCAAGAACATAGGCGGCAAGCGAATTCAGCTCGAGCCCCATATACAGTGTCATCAGATTGGTCGCCGAGACCATGATGCACATGCCAAGCGTTGCAAACAGCACGAGGACCGCGAATTCTGCGCGCATCTCTGCGACTTTGTCAAAATAGCGCGGCGCGACGACAAGAGCGGCGCCCGAGCTTGCAAAAATCAGCAGCTTGGCAAATCCGGCGAAGGCATCGGCAGTAAACAATCCGCCAAAGGCAAGCCTGTCCGGACCCGATGCGCCCGCACAGACGACGGGTGCGACAAGCGCGAAGGCTCCGCCAAGGGCAACGCAGGCCAGAATGCTGACCATCCGCGCGCTCTTGTCTCCGCCCCAGGCACAAACGAGCAGCAGACCAAGCCCGGCAATGGTGAGGACGAGTTCAGGCGCAATCAGCGCAAAGGATGCAGCGTAATCCATCACTGCGCCTCCCTGCTGGCTTGCTCCGGGACGGGCTCTGTCGCCGGCTGGGCGACGGGATCGACAGCGGGTGGCGGGCTATAGGCAATCTGGCCGTCGCCAAAGCTGATCATGGCATCGCCCGCAGGCGCTGCGCGGGCCAGCCGCTCGTCGAGCGTAGCGATATCGGCGCGCATCGGGGCAAGGAAACTTTCCGGATAAACGCCCATCCATAAGACCACGGCTGCGATCGGCGCCAGCAGCGCGTATTCGCGCAAGGAGAGATCGGGCATGGCGGCGGCATCGGCGTTCTTCTGTTCGCCAAAGGCGACGCGGCGATAGAGATAGAGCATGTAGCCAGCGCCCAGAATGATGCCCGTGGTGCACACGAATGCGACCCAGCTCGACACTTGATAAATGCCTGCAAGGCTGAGGAATTCACCAACAAAGCCGCTGGTGCCCGGAAGGCCGATGCTGGCCATGGTGAACAGGAGGAACAGCGTGGCATAAGCGGGCATATTGATCGACAACCCGCCATAACGCTCGATTTCGCGCGTGTGCAGCCGGTCGTAGATCACGCCGACGCAAAGGAACAGCGCGCCCGAGACAAGCCCGTGGCTGAGCATTACGATCATCGCGCCTTCGAGCCCTTGCACATTGAAGGCAAACAGCCCCACCGTGACAATCGCCATATGCGCGACCGACGAATAGGCGATCAGCTTCTTCATATCGTGCTGGACCAGCGCAATCAGGCTGGTGACGACCACCGCGATCATGCTCAAGGCAAAGATCAGCCAGGCAAATTGCGCGGAAGCTTCAGGAAACATCGGCAGGCTGAACCGGATGAAGCCATAGCCGCCCAGCTTGAGCAGCACGCCAGCGAGGATAACCGAGCCCGCGGTCGGTGCTTGAACGTGCGCATCGGGCAGCCAGGTGTGCACCGGCCACATCGGCATTTTCACCGCGAAACTGGCGAAGAAGGCAAGCCACAGCCACGTTTGAGATTCGGGCGCGAAATCATATTGCATCAGCGCCGGAATGCTCGACGTGCCCGCCACATTGACCATCCAGAACATCGCGATGAGCATCAGCACCGAGCCGAGCAGCGTGTAGAG
>DAIQNS010000352.1:0-1747 GCA_036788315.1 Alteraurantiacibacter sp.
GCGGCTTTGCGCAAGCCGCGTGCGGCGGATGCCATGCGGTGGAGCGATATGGTCTATCAGCCGATCCCGATGCGCCCGAATGGCCCACGATCGTCAACCGCCCGGGACTGACGGCGGAGACTCTGCGCGCCTATCTGCTCGATGCGCATAATTATCCTGAGCAGATGGATTTCTATCTCGATGATGACGAGGTGGACCAGCTGGTCGCCTATATGCTGACCCTGCAGGAAGCGAATTACCGCCTGCCGCCAAGCTGATGCCCGGCGCTATCCCTCGCGCGCTGCTCTTATTGCGGCGCCGCCGGCAAAGGGCGCTATCGCCACCAGCAGGAGACTGATCGCGCCGGTCAGCGCAATGCCGCCTTCGCCCCCTTGCGAGAGCGAACCGGCTCCGAAGATCAGCAGCGGCACCGCGAGCGGAATGACCAGCAGGCCCGCAAGCGCTGCTCCCCCCGAGCGCAGGCCCACGGTCACGCTCGCAATGATAATGCCGATCGCCGCCAGCCCGGGCGTTCCGGCAAGCAGGCCCAATTCGACTGTGCGCAAGGTCGCGCCGTCAATGCCCAGCAGCGCCGAGGCAGGCACAGCGGCAAGCATCAGGAAGGGGCCAAAGCTGAGCCAATGCGCGATCAGGCGCAGCGCCACGAGCGCCTCTTCGGAAATGCCGCGCAAGGCCCATTGGTCGAAGAAGCCTGCCTCGATATCCGGGGCAAGCAGGCGGTCGAGCGGCAGGATCGCGGCGAGCAGCGCCGCAACCCAGATCACGCCGCCGCCCGTGCGCGCGAGCAAGGGCGCATCGGGCCCCACGGCAAAGGGATAGAGCATAGCGACGGCAAGGAAGAAGAGCAGCGGAAGCAGGCTGGAACCGCGCTGCGCCCCTGGCAGCAGCAGCGCCAGATCGCGCCGCAGGAGGGCGAAGAGCACACTCACCGCGCGAGCTGCGCCAGATCGAGCCGCGCTCCGGCGGGCAGAGCCATCGGCTGGTGGCTGGCAACAATTGCAATCCCGCCAGCAGCGCAATGTTCGGCAACGAGGCTCTGGGCGAGGGCGACAGCATCACTGTCGAGCCCGTTCAGCGGCTCGTCAAGCAACCAGATCGCCGCCTCCTGCCCGAGCAGCCGGGCCAGCGCTGCGCGTTTCCTTTGCCCGGTGGAGAGATAGCGCACCGGCACATCGAGCAGGCCAGCAATGCCCAGCCGTTGGAGCGCCGCATGTTTGCCGTCGATGCGGGTCCAGAACGCGAGCGCCTTGCCCAGCGGCAGATGTTCGTCGAGCGCGGGACGTTCATCGAGGAGGCCAATGCTGCCCTCCCGCTCGATATGTCCGGCGAAGGGCCGCGCGAGGCCTGCGAGCAGGCGGATGAGGCTCGATTTGCCCACGCCGTTGGGCGCACGCACTTCCAGCGCCTCGCCCGCGCCAAGCGCCAGCGAGAGCCCGCTGAACAGCACGCGCTCGCCTCTGCGACAGGCCAGATTGACGGCAGCAAGACGGACCTCTTTCATCGCGCGTTGCGTTAGGGCAAGTGACATGAACGGACAAGCGGGAGCACGAAGGATGAAGGCGACAAAGCTGAGCAAGGAAGAAATTGCCGCGCATATGGATAAGCTTGAGGGCTGGGCGCTCGATCGCGGCTTCGAGGCGATCACCAAGCATTTCAGCTTTGCCGATTTCGTCGAGGCGTTCGGTTTCATGACGCGCGTCGCCCTGCTGGCCGAAAAGGCCGATCACCATCCCGAATGGTCGAATGT
>DAIQNS010000353.1:0-1744 GCA_036788315.1 Alteraurantiacibacter sp.
AGGATCTGCTGGCCGAAACCGACAAGGCGGCGGGCGAACAGGGCACGCTGATCGATTTTCTCGAAAAGACATTCGCGGGCCGCACGCGCGACGAATGGGTGCAATGGTTCGCGGACAAGGACGTCGCCTTTGCGCCCGTTCTCGATTTCCGCGAAGCCTTGGCGCAGCCGCATATGGCCGAGCGCGAACTGCTGGTCGAAATGGCCGATGGCAGCCGCCAGATTGCGCCCGCCATCCGCTTTTCAGGCGAGCCGGGCTGGACGCCGGGCAAAGTCCCCGGGCTTGGCGGCCAATGAGGCGCTCAGCTCTCCACGTCGATATGCATCGAATAGGCGAAGCGGTCGCCGGGATGCAGGCTCGCCGAAATCTCGAAAATCTCGCCCTTGGGGCTCCAATAACAGCGCAGGATGCGCAGAACCGGAGCGCCTTCATCGATCATGAGGTCGCGCGCGGTGCGCGGATCGGCGGCAACCGCCTGAATATCCTGCGTCACCTTGCCCACCGCCAGCCCGGCAATCTTCTCGATCTGGTTGAACAGGCTGCCGCGCGAAAGGTCGAGTTCCTTCACCGCTTCGGCGAGGCTTTCATGGAAATAGGCCTGCGTCACGGCAATCGGGCGGCGGCGCCCCTCATGCTTGCGCACGCCGTAAAAACTGGTCCAGTCCCCGCTCGTCGAATGGCCGATCTGTTCGGCCAGCGAGCTCGGGCATGCGGTCCTTGAGCTCGGCCAGCGTTTCGGGCAGCGGGCCAATGCCGCTCGGCTCGAAAATGATCGAGGTGTCGCGCGCATATTGCAGGATTTCGCCCACATTGGAGAGCGGCTGATGCAGCGCGCCGCCGCGCGCGGCGGCGGGTTGCACCACTGTGCCCGAGCCGCGCTTGCGGGCAATCAGCCCCTCATTCTGCAACCGGCGCAGCGCCTCGCGCACGGTAAACCGGCTCACCTCATATTGGCGGCACAATTCGGTCTCGGTCGGGAAGGGGCAGTCCGCGCCGAACTTCCCCGCCAGAACGGCATCGCGCAATTCGCCTGCCAATTGCAGATAGCGCGGCATTCTGGCAGCGTTTTTCGTGGTCTTGGTCTGAGCCGGCAAACTCTTGCCCCTGTTGTTTCTCATTTCGGGCGCAGCGGATCATGACCGAGCCGCTGCTCACCCAGCTTGCCCAACGCCTAGCGCGGTGTCCGGACAAAAGCGAGAGGGCGCGCGCGCGTTTCCACTTGCTCGACTGGCTGGCCTGCGTGGCGGGCGCGCGGGGCAGCGAGGCGGGCGACCTTGGCTGCGTGATTTCGCAGCGGCCATGGGAGATGGCGACCTATCTGGGCAATGTACTCGAAATGGACGATGTCCACCGCACGGCCCTGCTGCATCCCGGCCCGGTGATCTGGCCGGCCTCGCTGAGCTATGAGAGCGCTGACATGGAAACGCGGCTCAATGCCGCCATTCGCGGCTATGAGGCGATGATCGCGGTCGGCAGCGCGCTCGATGCAGCGCATTACAGCCTGTGGCACCCCACCGCCACTTGCGGGATGATCGGCGCAGCGGCGAGCTTCGGCTCGGCCATCGGCTTTGCGCCTACCGAATATGCGCAGGCCATGGCCAATGCCGCCTCGGTCGCGGGCGGGCTCTGGCATATGCGCCATGACGATGTTCTGACCAAGCAGTGGCATATTTTCCACGCGGTGCGCACCGGGCGCGATGCCGCGCTGCATGTGCATTACGGCGCGACTGGCCCCAAGGGCATT
>DAIQNS010000354.1:0-1741 GCA_036788315.1 Alteraurantiacibacter sp.
GAGGCCTGGCTCTATTTCTACGAGAATTTCCTCGAGGTCTATGACAACAAGCTGCGCAAGCTGACGGGCAGCTACTACACCCCGCCCGAAGTTGTGCGCGCCATGGTGCGACTGTGCGACGAGGCGCTCAAAAGCCCCCGCTTCGGCATCGCCGATGGGCTGGCCGGCAAGGACGTTCACATCGTTGATCCTGCGACCGGATCGGGCACCTTCCTGCTCGGCCTGATCGAGCGCATCAAGGCCACCATTGCGGCCCGCGATGGCGAGGGCAATGTCGCGGCATCGATGAACGAAATCGCGGACCGTTTGGTCGGCTTCGAGCTGCAGTTCGGGGCCTTCGCGGTGGCGCAGCTCAGACTGCTGGCAGAGATGCTGGAAATCGGCGCGGATGCCACCCCGCGCCTGTTCGTCACCGATACGCTGGGCGATCCCTTTGCCGATCTCGAAACCGGGCAGGGCATCTACCGCGAAATATCGAAGTCGCGGACCGAGGCAAACAAGGTCAAGCGCAGCGAACCGATCACGGTCGTGATCGGCAACCCGCCCTACAAGGAGAAGGCCAAGGGCAAGGGTGCGTGGGTCGAAGGCGGGAGTGCAAATCGCGCTGCACCGCTCAACGATTGGCAGCCCCCAGTCCCTTGGGGCGTCGGTGCTCATGCCAAGCATCTGCGTAACCTCTACATCTATTTCTGGCGCTGGGCGGCATGGAAGGTTTTTGAGCAGGGCGCGGGCGAGCGCGATAGGCAGCCACCGGTTGAAGAAAAGCTCGCCGGGATGGTCTGCTACATCACCGTATCGGGCTTCTTGAACGGCCCCGGCTTTCAGAAAATGCGCGCCGATCTGCGCAGCCAGTGTGACGATATCTGGGTGATCGATTGCACCCCCGAAGGCCATCAGCCTGAAGTTGCATCTCGCATTTTTCAGGGCGTGCAGCACCCGGTCTGCATTGTGCTGGCAAGCCGCTCCCGCACCCCTGGTAAGGGAGCAGCGCGGGTGCGTTATCGCGCACTCGCCAAGGGGCGGCGCGATCAGAAGTTCGAGGAGCTGAAAACAATCACGCTGGCGGGCAGCGGGTGGAGCGATTGCCCCTCCGATCCACGCGCGCCATTTCTACCGGAGTTTGCCGGTGGTTGGGCGCAATTTGTCCCGCTGGATGCCGTTGTCAACTACATGGGCCCCGGCGTGACGGGCGGCAGAACATGGATCATCGCACCCGACAGCACATCGCTCCAGCGGCGCTGGGAAAAGTTGATTTCAGAAAGCGATCCCGCACGAAAAGAGGTCATGTTCCACCCCACTTTGAGAAAGGACAAGAAGGGCGAATATCAGGTTGCCGGTCGGCACATCAGAAAGGTTGTAAAGGAGGCGCTTGGACATCGCCCTGCCCGGACAACGGCCATAATCGCTGAGAGTGACCCCAACCCGGAAATTGCGAGATTCGGGTTCCGATCATTTGATCGGCAATACCTTATTGCCGACGCCCGCGTGATAAGTGATCCTCGCCCCAAGATTTGGGACGCAGAGAGCGAGGAACAAATCTATTTCACGGCTTTAATGGCTCACAGTCCTTCTGGCGGATCTGCAATCACCATCACGGCTCTATCTCCTGACAAGCATCACTATAAGGGCTCGTTCAGCGGAAGCGTTTTCGCCCTCTGGAAGAACGCCGCTGCAACCGAATCCAACATCTCCCCCACCGTCATCGCGCTGCTATCCAAGGCATTCGGCGCGCCGGTCAATC
>DAIQNS010000355.1:0-1725 GCA_036788315.1 Alteraurantiacibacter sp.
TTGAGCCGATCCCGATCGCCTCGCGGTATTTTGCCACGGTGCGCCGCGCGAGGTCGAAGCCTTCGGCTTTGAGCAAATCCACCAGCGCGTCGTCCGACAGGATCTTGCCCGCGACCTCGGCGTCGCACAAAGCCTTGATGCGCGCCTTCACCGCTTCCGCGCTCGCGCCTTCGCCGTCGGTGCCGCCGCCAACGCCGCTGGTGAAGAAATATTTGAGTTCGAAGGTGCCGCGCTCGCAATGGAGATATTTGTTGCTCGTCACCCGGCTCACGGTGCTCTCGTGCATTTCGATGGCATCGGCCACGGTGCGCAAAGTCAGCGGGCGCAGTTCGGAGACACCCTTGCGGAAGAAGCCGTCCTGCTGCTTGACGATCTCGGCGGCGACCTTGAGGATGGTTTTCTGCCGCTGGTCCAATGCCTTGATCAGCCAGTTGGCATCGGCGAGCTTTTCTGACAGCCAGCTTTTGGCTTCCTTGCCCGCGCAGCCATTGCGCAATTCCAGATAATAGCCGCGATTGACGACGAGGCGCGGCAAGGTAGCTTCGTTGAGGGCAATGTCCCAGTCCCCTTTTGGGCCTCCCCTGGCGCCCGCAGTAATCAGAATATCGGGCACCACCGCCGTGCCCGCACTGCCGCCGAATTTGAGGCCGGGGCGCGGATCGTAGCTGCGCAATTCGTGCAGCATGTCGGACAAATCTTCCTCATCGACATCGCAAATGCGCCGCAGATGGGCAAAGGCGCCCTTGGCCACCAGATCGAGATTGGCAATGAGCACTTTCATGCACGGGTCGTAACGGTCCGCCTCGATCGCCTGCAGCGCGAGGCATTCGGAGAGCGAGCGCGCGCCCACCCCGGTGGGGTCGAGCGTGTGGACCACCGCGAGCGCGGCCTCGACATCGGCAATCGCAACGCCCAGATCGCCCGCCACTTCGCGTAAAGGCGCGGTGAGGTATCCCGCCTCATCGAGCAGACCGATCAGGTGGCGGGCAATGAACGCGGTGCGCGAATCTGGAGCGGCGGGGCCGATCTGCGCTTCGAGATGCGCGGCCAGCGTGATGTCCTCATCAGAACGGTTTTCGAGATCGGGCAGGTCCTCGCCGCTGCCCGAGGACATTTGCGCCGACCAGTCGCCGGTATCGCGGTCGCGGTCGAGCGCGCTGGCGTCGATATCGAGCGGGGCATCGGCCTCGCCTGCGCCCGCGAGCATGAGGTCATCTGACGTGGCGGCTTCGCCGCTCTCGCTTTCGCCCGGCGTGTCCTCATTGTCGCGCGCAATTTCGCCCGCTTCGAGCAGCGGATTGCTTTCCACCGCCTCGCCGATGAACGTCTCGATCTCCAGATTCGACAGCGCGAGGAGCTTGATCGCCTGCTGGAGTTGCGGCGTCATCACCAGCGACTGGGACTGGCGCAAGTCGAGGCGCGGGCCTAGCGCCATGGTATCGGCTTTCTAATTCCGCTCGCCCCGAGCTTGTCGAAGGGCTGTCCCTGCTTTCAGCGCCGCACGCGAAGAAAAGAGCGATCCTTCGACAAGCTCAGGATGAGCGGAGTTGGGGTTGGTCAAGGACTGCACTAGAGCGTAAACTCTTCACCCAGATAAAGGCGGCGCACGTTCTCGTCTGCGACCAGATCCTGCGGTGAGCCGGCAAACAGCACCTGCCCGCCATAGATGATGCACGCGCGGTCGACGATATCGAGCGTTTCGCGCACATTGTGATCGGTGATCAG
>DAIQNS010000356.1:0-1719 GCA_036788315.1 Alteraurantiacibacter sp.
TGCCGCATCCGCCGGCAGGCCGGTGAGCACCACCTTGTAGCGCGCGATCTCGTCGAGCAATTTCTGGCTGATTTCGGGATAGAACTGCTTCAATGGCACTTCGACATTTTCCGCCACGGTCAGCGTCGAGAACAGCGCCCCGCCCTGGAACAACACGCCCCAGCGGTTGCGCACGCCGATCACTTCGTCAGGCTCTGCCTCGACAATGTTCTGCCCGAACACGTGGATCGAGCCTTCCTGCGGGAATTGCAGCCCGATGATCGAGCGCATCAGCACCGATTTTCCCGTGCCCGAGCCGCCGACCACGCCAAGGATTTCCCCCCGGCGCACCGTCAGATCGAGCTCCTCGTGGACCTTGTAATCGCCATAGGCATTGGTGAGGCCCCTGATCACGATCGGGAATTCGCCCGTATCATCGCCCTCGTGTGCCTGCGCCTCGAAGTCCGCGCCGTGTTGATCGTTCTCGCTCATGCCCAGCCGACCTCGGTGAAGAATACCGCGAAGAAGGCATCGACCACGATCACCGCGAAAATCGCCTGCACAACTGCCTTGGTCGTGCGCAGCCCCACTTCCTCGGCATTGCCCTTGACCTGCATGCCTTGATAGCAGCCTGCCAGCGCGATGATCAGGCCGAACACTGGCGCTTTCACCATGCCGACGTAGAAATCGTAGATCGGAACGACTTCCTGAATGCGGGCAAGGAAAGTCCAGAAGGGAATTTCGAGCATGACATGCCCGATCACGGCCCCGCCAATGATCGCCATGACCGAGCTGAAGAAGCCCAGCAGAGGCATCATCAGCACTGCGGCCAAGACGCGCGGCACCACCAGCGCCTCTGCGGGCGAAACGCCAATCGTGCGCATGGCATCGATTTCCTCGGTCAGCTTCATCGTGCCGATCTGCGCGGCAAAGGCACTGCCCGAGCGTCCCGCAACCATGATCGCGGTCATCAGCACGCCCAGCTCGCGCAAGGTGATCCGGCCCACCAGATTAACCGTCAGCGTCTCGGCGCCGAATTGCTGCAATTGCACCGCGCCCTGCTGCGCGATGACGATGCCGATAAGAAAGCTCATCAGCCCGATAATCGGCAAGGACGAGACGCCCACCAGCTCCATCTGCCGCACCAGCGCCTTGATGCGCAGGCGCCGCGGATGCAGCAGGATATTGCCAAACGCGCCGAGCAATGCGCCCAGAAAGCCGATGTTGCGGCCCGTCTCGACAAACAGGGAAACGGTTTTTTCGCCCAGACTTTCAAGTACGCGGGGCACCAGAGATGAGCGCGGAGCGGTAACTTCGGCAGTGCTGTCGCATCGCTCGACCGCGCCCAGCAGGATTTCGGCCTGCTCGCTCGCGCCGACAATGCGCGCCTCATGCTCGCGGGCAAAGCGGTGGACCAGCCATGCCCCGACTGTATCGAACGGGCCAGCACCGCTGATGTCGATCTCGCCAATTTCGCCACTCGCGGCGCGCAGTTCGTCATCGAGCGCGCCCGCCGTCGAGACAAGCATCGGCCCGGTCAATACCGCGCGCGCCTTGCCGTCTGCCTCTTCAAGGCGCAATTGTGCCGAATTCTCCATGCCGCGCAATGCTATGCGGGCAAAACCGCAAGGCCGCAAGCGCTTGCGCAGCGCGCGAGGCCGCAAACGGCATTGCCCTTGCGGATTGGCGCTGGCATGGCCCCTTTTTGTTGTCAGGGGGAGCCGGACCGCTCCCGCCACA
>DAIQNS010000357.1:0-1683 GCA_036788315.1 Alteraurantiacibacter sp.
CGGGCATAGGCGCGGCGAACATTGCGAGCCCCGCAGCCATCGCTGCCCAACCGCTTGTCTTGAGATAATCTTGCAGGCGCATCACTCTTGTCTCCCGGATGAAGCCGCTCGAGTGCCGCGGCGTTGGTTCAGTCGGACTAGGCGAGTCGCCCTGTCGGCTGTCTGAACCGCTCTGATAGCCTACCGTTCAGGTTTGCGGCCACCAAGATGAACGGCGCTTTCTCTTGCATCTTGGCATGGCCAGCCTAGATGACCGCCATGTTGGCCACGCTCGATGATATTCGCAAGGAAATTGCGGCGCGCCTCAAGGACGCAGCGGATAATCGGCGCGCACCCATGCATACCCCCGTTGTCGCCAGTGCCGATGCCGAACTGCGGGTGATGGTGCTGCGCAACTTTGATCCAGAGCTTTGGACCTTGCGCTTCCATACCGATGCGCGCGCGCCCAAATGCGCGACGATCACCGAGGACTCCAAGCTTGGCGTGCTGTTCTACGACCCTGCAGCAAAAACGCAGATCAGGGCGCGGGGGCAGGGCCGGATCATCACACAGGGGCAATTGGTGGACGCGGCGTGGGCGGCATCGAGCGAATACGCGCGGCGCTGCTATCTTGCCATCGACGCGCCGGGCGCGCGGGCGAGCGAAGCGACCTCGGGCCTTCCCCGCGAAGTCGAGGGGATCAAGCCCGATGAAGCGAGCCTGCTTCCCGCGCGCGACAATTTTGCCGTGCTCGACATTGCATTGGACGCGCTCGACTGGCTCTATCTTGCCCATGACGGGCATCGCCGCGCGCGTTTCCGGCGGGTCCGCCCGCCGGTCAGCAGCTTTCGCTCCCGGAGGGAGAGCTAGAAGCGAAAGCCTATTCCCGCACTGACCACCCAGGGATCAAGCTTGTGCTCGGTGCGGATAACCTCGGTGCCATCGGCGAACCAGCGCGCATCCATGCTGATGAAATAGCGTTTTGCATCGAGGCTGAAGACCATGCCATTATCCGAAAGCGGCACATCGAGCCCCGCCTGCAGGGCAAGGCCAAAGGAATCCTCGAGCTCGAACTTGTCGACACCCAGCGGGATGGTGAAGGCGCCCGGTTCGGCATCGAGGACAAGGAAATAGGACGGCCCCGCGCCCACATAAGGCGACACGCCGCCCAGATCGAAATGATATTTCACCGTCACGGTAGCGGGCACGATGAGCGCATCCGACACGAGTTCAGAACCTACCGGCAAGCCTGCGACCGCATCGACATCGTGCTGCGTCACGCAGCAGATCGTCTCGATCGAGATCGTGTCGGTGAGGAAATATGAAATGCTCGCGGTGGGTACGTAATTGTCATTCGCCGCGGTTTGCGTGCCCGCCGGAAGTCCGACCAGATCGAGTTTCACCTCGGTAATCGCTCCATCGGGCAACACGCCTGTTGCGAGCACACGCACTTGCACATCGCCCTTGCGCCCTTCTTCCGCGAGTGCCGGTGACCCCAAGCCGAGCGCCGCGAAAGCTGCAACCCATGCCGTAAACTTGACCATTGTCATTCCCCTGCCTTGCGCAGCGGCCGCCCCTTGCGACCTGTCCATCTGCGAAGGCTGAGCGGGGATTAGGGCGAGGGCAGGGCGGGGTCTTTGATGTGGGTCAAAGGAGGGGGGAGAGTTGCCAGTGCTCGCGAGAAGCGCCTGAAGAAATGGAACC
>DAIQNS010000358.1:0-1678 GCA_036788315.1 Alteraurantiacibacter sp.
CGCGGCCATATTGCGCATAGATCAGCGAATGGCGCGGTTCGCGGTCATTGGCATAAACCACATGGCACGAGGCGCAGCCCGAATGGCGGTAATCGCCCGGCTGGTCATTGGTGCCCATGAACCATGTGAAAGGATCGTTGAGGCGCGTCTTGTGGATGTTGAGCACCGGAATGGCGGCGCGCAGGCCCGTCGCAGGCCCGCGATTGCTCTGTTTCAGATCGGGGCGACCCGGCTCTTCGAGGCGCTGGATCTGGCCGCTGGGATTGGGAAGGCCGATTTCGGGAAATTGCGAGTTGATCGTGCGCCCGCCGCGCTCGAACACGCGGAACACATCGCCCGGCGGCACGACCTGCCATGTCGGCAGCGGATAGAGCGCACCGAGTGCACCGCGCCTCGCCTGAGCTTCCGAGACAGTGCCCGGAGGCGCGCCGGGGCTTTGTATCTGCGCGGCGACGCCCTCGCGCGTGTAAGCCTCGCCGATGACGTAATTCTTGTAGGGCAGGATCCCGTTATTATACGCCGCGCCGCCCCACAGCATCGCGCCCGTCGCCATCAGTGAGCGCTCGTTCGCTTCGACCAGCGGCATATGGCACGCCCCGCAAGCCTCGCGCGCCACCCGGTAATCCGAGGGGTTCACGAATTTGACGAATTCGGGGCTTTCGCGGTTGAGCAGCGAGTAGGACCGCTCGGGATTGGCCGAGGAGGGGAAGTTCCAGCTCTCGGGATATTTGGGCAGCACATGGGCTGCATCGCGCGCCGCGGCATATTGCGGATGGTCGAAGCCCAGATCGGGATTGCCCCTGATTTTCGCATTTCCGCCGTGGCAATCCACACAGCCCAGCCGCACCGAGGCGCTGACATGCATGGTCGGCGCGTCGGTCTGCGTATGACACGAATAGCAGCCGTCCGACTTCGCCATCATGTCATCGAGCGACTGGTTCTGCGGAGCAGGCGCGGAAGTCACCAGCGAATAGTCGCGCGAAACCGGCTTCTCCTTGCCGCCCGCCGCCAGCAAGGCTTGCCCGGTGAATACGGCAGATGCTGCCAGTGCGAGTGCAGCCGCGATGAAGGAGGGTTTGAACATGCGCATCAGTAACTCAGCACCACATTGGCGAGGATGGAATAGTAATCGCTTCCCGGCCCAAGCCGGTCGAACAGATCGTCAAACCCGTCTCCGCCCAAGAGCGCCGCGCCCGAGAGGCGCAGGACGATGTTCTGCGTTGCCTGCGGCCGCCAGATTGCGCTTGCCGACAAATCATAGCCGATTTCCTTGGGGATCGAGCCCTCGACGCGCAGCGCCTGCAAGGTCGCGGTATCCTCGAACCAGAGATGGTTGGCATTTGTCGAGACGCGCAATTCGGGTGTCAGATCAAAATCCGCGCCGATACCCAGCAGCATCAGCCCCGGATTGTTGAAATTGCTTTGCCCCTGTTCTTTGGAAGAGCGCAGCGAATTGAGAATGCCATTGCGCCCGTTGATCGCAATCGCGCGCCCGCCGCCAGCAAAGGGGATGGTCTGGCGGATCCAGTAACTGGTGTCGGCCCCGGCGAAGATCGGATTCTCGAAAATCGCGTCGTAGCCGGTTTCCTTGTCGTCAAAGGGATCGCTGTCGCCGCTGGCATAGGCCCCCGAGAGGCGGAAACGCATCCAGTCCTTGTCGTAGCTCAATTCGAGCGCG
>DAIQNS010000359.1:0-1653 GCA_036788315.1 Alteraurantiacibacter sp.
CCTTCGCCGCGCTCGCCCACGCGCCGATCGGCATGTCGGCACATATCCGCTACACCGCGTGGGAGAAGGACCGGCCCGCCACGCTCTCGCCCATAATTATCGAGACGATCATTCGCGGGCGGATAGGTTTTGACGGTCTGCTCCTGACCGATGATCTCGATATGGAAGCCCTGACCGGCACAGTGCCCGAACGCGCGGCGCTCGCCATTGCGGCGGGATGCGATATTGCGCTCAATTGCTGGGCCAAAATGGACGATATGGTGGGGATGGCCGAGGCTCTCCCTGCCTTGAGTGCGAAGGGCGCCGAGCGGCTGCAGGCGGCTTTGACCCTGCCGGAAAGCGCTCTGGCCCTGCCGCCGCGTGATGAACTTCTGGCGCAGCGCGATGGCTTGCTGGCGCTGGCAGGTGCAGCAGCATGAACGGCGAGGGTCTGATGCTCCAGAACGGCGACGACTGGGCCGGTCCTGCCAGATCGCACCAAGACCCCGAGCATGACAAGGCGCTCTATCTCGAACTCGACGGGTGGGAAGGGCCGCTTGATTTGCTGCTCGATCTGGCGCGGCGGCAAAAGGTCGATCTCAAGAGCATTTCGATCCTTGCGCTGGTCGATCAATATATCGCCTATATCGAGCGCGCCGAGGCGCTGAAGCTGGAAATTGCCGCCGATTATCTGGTGATGGCGGCTTGGCTCGCTTACCTCAAATCGGCGATGCTGCTGCCCAAGGAGGAGCAGGAAGACCCCAGCCCCGAGGAGCTGGCGCTGCGCCTGCAATTGCGCCTGCAACGCCTTGGCGCGATGCGCGAGGCGGCGGCGCGGCTCATGGCGCGCGACCGGCTGGGCCGCGATGTCTTTGCACGCGGCGCGCCCGAGGGCCTCAAGCTGTTGAAGAAGAACGATTGGCAATGCGACTGGTACGATGTCGTCAAGGCCTATGGCGAGATCAAGCGGCGCAACGAGCCGGTGGTGCACATGGTGCGCGAGCGCCCGGTGATGACACTCGATTCCGCGCTCGATCGGCTTTCCTCGATGCTCGGCGTGGCGCTCGACTGGATGGAGCTGCGTGCATTTCTGCCGCTCGCGGGAGAGCCGCGCCTGCGCCGCTCCGCGCTCGCCTCGAGCTTTGTCGCCGCGCTCGAACTGGCGCGGATGGGCAAGGCGGAAATCCGCCAGGAGGAAATTTTCGGCCCCATGCATCTGCGCCGCGTGAAGGCCATGCGATGAGCGAAGCGCCGGGCGATCTGGAGCGCGCGGTCGAGGCGACCTTGTTCGCAGCGGAAGAGCCGATGACGCCTGAACAGATCAGCGCGCATCTTGAAGGCGCCGATGTGCGCGAGACCTTGGCAACATTGCAAGAGCATTATGCCACGCGCGGTATCCGCCTCGTGCAGAGCGGGCAGCGCTGGCAATTCCAGACCGCGCCCGACCTTGCGCATTTGCTGCGCCGCGAGAAGGAGCAGGTCCGCCGCCTCAGCCGTGCGGCGACCGAAGTGCTCGCGATCATCGCTTATCACGAGCCTGTCAGCCGCGCCGAGATCGAGGCGATTCGCGGCGTGCAGACTTCGGCGGGTACGCTCGATGTGCTGATGGAAGCGGGCTGGGTACGCGTCGCCGGAAGGCGCGAAGTGCCCGGCCGCCCGGTGATCTATGCGACC
>DAIQNS010000360.1:0-1640 GCA_036788315.1 Alteraurantiacibacter sp.
CGATTCGGTTCAAGCAAGCAGCCCTTGCCCATCCCCCAGCGAAAGTTCATTCACCGCGCAAAAAGCGGCCCCGCGCATAGGGCGAAGGGCCGCTTTCATGTCAGTTACGCTCTACGATTATGCTCTGCCCGAGGGAGAACCCACTGGCGTATTTAGCGGCTTTGCGACCGGCTCAACCGGATGCAGCGTCGAGCGGTCGCTATTCGGCTCGCTACCTGCATTCGTGCTTTACCTTGGCGCTCATCACTCTTCTTCTTGAGCAGATAAGCACCCGTTCCCGCAGCGACGAGGCCGAGAATCCCCATACGGCGCACGGCGGCAACGGCAAGCGTTCCTACAACTGCGCCCTTTGCTCCGGACATGCCTTTTGTTGCATTGCCGGCAGCAGCGCCAGCGGCGGCTCCAATAATTTTACCAAACATTTCAATCTCCTTTGCCTTTACAGCGCAAAAGAATGACAATGGTTCCGCAAATGCGACCAAGCGTTTGCGGGCGTCGCCGGGCAACGGCTCAGAGAATGGATTGCCCGGTCGAACCCCAATCCTTGAGGAAGCCTTCGATGCCCTTGTCGGTCAGCACATGCTTGACCAGCGCGTGGATGACCTTGGGCGGCGCGGTCATCACATCGGCGCCGATCCGCGCGCTTTCCAGCACGTGAGTAATGTGGCGCACCGATGCGACGAGGATCTGCGTTTCGTAGCCGTAATTGTCGTAAATCAGGCGGATATCGCGGATAAGGTCCATCCCGTCGACGCCGTTGTCATCGTGCCGGCCGACAAAAGGCGAGACGAATGTGGCACCGGCCTTCGCCGCAAGCAGCGCCTGCGTGGCCGAAAAGCACAACGTCACATTGACCATCGTGCCTTCGCCCGCAAGCGCCTTGCAGGTCTTCAAGCCGTCAATCGTCAGCGGCACCTTGATGCACACATTGTCTGCGATGCGGCGCAGCACTTCGGCTTCCTTCAACATGGTCGCATGATCGAGCGCGATCACTTCGGCGCTCACCGGGCCATCTGTCAGCGCGCAGATTTCGCGGGTCACTTCCATGAAGTCGCGGCCCGATTTGGCAATCAGCGAAGGATTGGTGGTGACCCCGTCGAGCAGGCCGGTTTCGGCAAGCTCCTTGATGGCATCGATATCGGCGGTGTCAGCGAAGAATTTCATGAACTTGGACCTTTTTGCGGATCACATAAGGCATGCGAATCATGCGCACGGTTTTGCGCTCTGGCACGCCAATACGTCAAACGCGCGGCGGGGTTTGGGCGGGGATTGCCTGACTATAATGCTGCTTTCCCATACTCCGGCCCATAACCTGGAATTCGGCTGAATACAGCTAGAAACGAAAGCCGAGCCGCGCGCGCAAATGGCGGCCGGACGCGGGAAATCCCACCGCCTGCTGATATTTCTCACCCAGCGCATTTCGCAACGCCAGCGCAAGGGTCAGCATCTCGGTCAGCGCATAACTGCCGTGCAGGTCGAACACCGCGTGCCCTTCGATCGGGGCAATTCCGGTGGGAATGCTGAGCTCGGTGAAGCCGGAATTGAACAGCGCGCTTGCCCCCAGCGCCAGATCATCGCGCGCGTTCCAGACAAGGCTCGCATTGCCATAAAAATCGGGCCGCCCGCGGATTTCCTCCGCG
>DAIQNS010000361.1:0-1627 GCA_036788315.1 Alteraurantiacibacter sp.
AAGCACAGCGCCGCGAGGCCCGCGAACACCAGCGGCGGCCAGAGCGGGAAAGAGAAAGCCCCCACCCGCAGCGAAAAAGCCGCAAAACTCGCCAACACGCACAGCGCAACATCGAAGCTGAAGACGATGGCCCGCTTCTGCGAACGCTCAAGCCCCAGACCCCAACGCAGGGCGCGCGCCACTTTGCTGGCGAGGGCAGCGCGAAGCGGGATGCCAACTGTGGATCGGAACTTTGCCATGCATCAACCCGATAGGTCCGGCGAGCCTCGGCAACCAAGGTGGGAAACATCCGTATTTTCCCGTTACGGTAAAGCCACCTGGCTCAATGCGCTTTCGGTAAAACGCCTTGTTTCAGGCGTTTGCCATGGTTTTGTCATCTCGCTCCTTGAGGCAGGAAGTCCCCATTTTGGACCAAATAGTCCCGATCTGGAGCAAGTCTCGCCTGCCCCGCTCGTGTTCGCCTCTTGTCCCGTGCCTGCCTTGTGCCCGCCACGTGAAACTGCCAAAGCGCAAGGCGACGTTTGGGGCACCGCTTTCAGGATCACGCACGGCAATGACAGCGCGAAAGGGAATTATCCTCGCGGGGGGATCGGGAACGCGGCTTTATCCGTTGACGCGCGGCGTTTCGAAGCAGTTGATGCCGGTGTTCGACAAGCCGATGATCTATTATCCGCTCTCGGTGCTGATGCTTGCAGGCATCCGTGAAATCATGATCATCACCACGCCGCAGGACCAGGCGGCATTTCATGCGGTGCTCGGCGATGGCGCGGAATTGGGGCTCGATTTCACCTACGCCGTGCAGCCCGAACCCGCCGGATTGGCGCAGGCCTATCACATCGCAGCGGATTTCGTGGGCAATGCGCCTTCCACGCTTATCCTCGGCGACAATATTTTCTACGGGCACGGACTTACCGGCCTTCTGCGCGAAGCCGCCGCGAAGCAGGATGGCGCGACGGTGTTCGGCTATTACGTCGATAACCCCGAAGCTTATGGCGTGGTGTCTTTCACCAGCGAGGGGCGCGCCGAAACGATCGAGGAAAAGCCGCAGAACCCCCGATCCAATTACGCCGTCACCGGGCTTTATTTCTACGATGGCCGCGCGGTCGAGCTTGCCGCAGGGCTGCAACCATCGGCGCGCGGCGAACTCGAGATAACCGATCTCAACCGCCTCTATCTGGAAGCGGGCGCGCTCGATGTCGCGATCATGGGGCGCGGCTTTGCCTGGCTCGATACCGGCACCCATGCCTCGCTCAACGATGCCGCCAATTACGTGCGCATCACCGAGGAGCGGCAGGGCCTCAAGATCAGCTGCCCCGAAGAAATCGCCTGGCGCATGGGCTTCATCGATGATGCCGGGCTCGAACGGGTCGCCGCGCCGCTGCGCAAATCGGGCTATGGCGAATATCTGCTGCGATTGCTCGAAGGGCGCTCGCAGTGGAGCTGATTGCAACCGCAATTGCCGATGCCTTCATCATCGAACCGCGCGTGTGGGGCGATGAGCGCGGATTCTTCATGGAAAGCTGGAACGCGAAGAGCTTTGCGCAGGCGGGCCTTGATCTGGATTTCGTGCAGGACAACCACTCCCGGTCATCGCGCGGCGTGCTGCGCGGCCTGCATTTCCAGAACC
>DAIQNS010000362.1:0-1610 GCA_036788315.1 Alteraurantiacibacter sp.
GATCGCTCTACCTCGCTGGCGAGGCTTTGCGAATCAATGACGAGATGCCCGACTAAGCGCCCCCGCCCCCTTCGGTCCCCGCCGTGCCGATCGAGGCATCGATCAGCCCTGCACGCATCATCAGCCAGAACAACACGATACCCGGCAGCGCGGCGGCAGTGGTGAACAGGTAAAAGTTCACATAGCCGAACGCATCCACCAACGCTCCTGCTGTCGTCCCCGTTAGCACCCGCCCGACAATGCTGGCCGCCGCAGAAATCAGCGCATATTGCGAGGCGGTGAAGCGCAGATCGGTCAGCGCGGCGAAATAGGCCACCACTGTCACCCCGCCGATGCCGCTGGCGATGTTTTCAAACAGGAAAGTCGCCGCCAGCCCCGCATTAGTCTTGTCCACTGCTGCCAGCACCGCAAAGCTGAGGTTGGAAACGCCCATCAGGATAAGGCTGATCAGCACCGAACGCTTCATCCCAAGCCGCGAGTAAACCACGCCGCCAATAAATATCCCGATCAGAAACGCCCAGAACCCGACACCGACATCGTAAATCGCGATCTCGTCGTTGGTGTAGCCCTTGTCATCAAGCAGCAGGCGAACAGTGAGGTTGGCCAGCGTATCACCGATCTTGTGGAGCAGGATGAACAACAGCACCAGCAGCGCGCCCTTGCGCATGAAGAATTCGGTGAAGGGGCCATAGACCGCGCGCAAGGCCTCGCCGATGCCCTTGGCACGTTGACTGATTCGGCGGCGCGCAGGCTCACCCAATACCAGCGCGGTGAGCATGGCAGGCAGTGCAAAGCCCGCACAGGCAAGATAGGCCAGTTCCCAGCCCACTCTTGCCGCCAGCACCAGCGCCAATGCGCCCGCCGCTGCCGAACCGATCCGCCAGCCATACTGGGTCATACCCGATCCCACACCGAGCTGTTCTGGCTTTAATGTCTCGATCCGGTAGGCGTCGATCACGATGTCGAATGTCGCCCCGGCAATCCCGACAAGGATCGCCGATGTCGCCACCCAGCCGATGTTTGCCGCCGGATCAACAAAAGCAAGGTTCGCCACCGCAGCAATCACCAGAGCGCCCGTCAGCAGCATCCATGATACCCGCTGGCCGAGCGCGCCCAGCACCGGCAGCCGCACCCCGTCAATCACCCAGGCCCACAGGAACTTGAAGTTGTAGGCCAGGAACACCAGCGTAAAGGCAGTGACGGTTTTCTTGTCGATCCCGTCCTGCGCCAGCCGCGAAGTCAGCGTCGCGCCGATCAGCGCATAGGGAAAGCCCGATGACACGCCGAGAAAGAACGCGGCGAGCGGTTCCTTTTCCATATAGGGTTTGAGCGCACTCAGCCAATCGCGCTGCGCGGCGGCCCCGATGTCGTTCATGCACGCTCGTCCTTTTGCTTGATCCCGATGTCTGGCACACTCAGCACGGACAAGAGGATGAGAAAAGAGCGATGAGCGCCCAAATAACAGATTTACGCAAAATGTCGCCCACGCCGGGCCAATTGGCGTTGGCCGAATCGATCCGCGATGGCGCGGGCAAACGCAGCGCGGGGCTCAGACACGTTCCGGCCAGCAATTACACCTGCCCCGATCATTTTGCGCGGGAAAAAGCGGC
>DAIQNS010000363.1:0-1602 GCA_036788315.1 Alteraurantiacibacter sp.
TCGACGAGGCCGAAATTCTCCACTCCGAAGAACTGGGTCACCCGGTCGGGATCGGGCTCCTTGCGCGTGTTCTCCTCGATATCGCCGAACGCCAGATTAAGCGAGGAGCTCGTCAGTTCCCACATTGTCTCGCCGCCGTGGTCGAGCTTGTAGATGCCGCCCGAATGGCGGTCGCCCGACAGGATCACCAGCCCGCTATCCTCGCGTGCACCGAGCATGCCGAGCAGTCGCTCGCGCTCGGCGGGAAAGCCCGACCATGCTTCCCAGCCATGCGCGGTGGTGATCACCTGGATCGAGGAGACGAGGATCCGCACATCGGCAGGCTTGGCAAGTTCTGCCGCAAGCCATGCCCATTGATCTTCGCCCAGCAGGGTCGCGGCAGGGTCATCGGAGGGCAGATAACGCCCGATTGCAGGCGCCTCCTCGCCGGGGCCGGGGCGGCGCAGATTGGAGCGGAAGAAGCGCGTGTCGAGCATGATCACCTGCACCTGCTGCCCCGGCGCGCCGTACATGCGGCTGTAATGCACCCCGTCGCGGGCGCGCACATCCTCGGGCATGCGCCAGAAGGTTTCGAAGATATCCTCGGCAAAGCGGCGGTGCATGAAGGTCGCGCCGCCATCGTTGAAGCCGAAATCATGGTCGTCCCATGTGGCCAGGATCGGGTGGCTCGCGGCAAAGTCGATGAACTCGGGATGCGCAGCCTGCTTGGCGTAGGATTCGCGCAGCGTGGCAAGATCCGCGCCGCCGTCCCAGCCCAGATCGCCATAGACATTGTCCCCGATGAACAGGAATGCCTGCGGGTTCTCCGCCGCAATCCGCGCCCACATGTGCTGTGGCCGGTTTTCCTGATTGCACGATCCCACCGCAATCCGGGTGAGCACACTTCCCGCAGACAGCTCAGGCCAAGGCGGCGCGACCGGCAGCGTGATCTCGCGCTTCAAAGCGGTGTAATAGGGTTCGAGCAAATCCTCTGCCGAGACGGAGACTTCGCTTTGCGCGGCGAGCGGAGTAGCGAAGAGCGCGGCGGCGGCGGCGAGCGAGACGGCAATATGACGCATGGGCATTTCCCCCGTTGAGACTTGCAGCACTGTGCCGCCCCAGCATGACGGAATGACGACCTTTCCCGTCATGGGCAACTGGCAAAATCGGTGAGCGCCGCATCCCTCAGCCCCCGCCACACATTCCTTGCCTGCACGCTCTCACCCACATCGTGCACGCGCAGCATATGCGCCCCTGCATCCATGCCCAGCCCCGCCAGAAGCACGCTTCCGCCAAGCCGCTCATGCGCGCCCGCCTCGTTCGAGAGCGCGCCGATCATCCGCTTGCGGCTAGCCCCCACGAGCAGCGGATGGCCCAAAGCATGATAGAGCGGCAAATGGTTCAATATCAGCAGATTGTCGGCGAGCGATTTGCCAAAGCCCACGCCGGGATCAAGCACGATCCGCTCCGCCGCTATCCCGCCCGCAAGCGCCCGGTCGCGCGCTTCCCTCAGCCAGTCGAACACGTCGAGCGCGGCATGCGCATAGTCGGCGTTCTTGTGCAGCTCGTCGGCCTTGTCGGTGCTTGGCCCGGGCGCATGCATCAGGATCACCGGCGCGCCCG
>DAIQNS010000364.1:0-1576 GCA_036788315.1 Alteraurantiacibacter sp.
CCACTTGGCGCGTCTACCAGTGGATCCTTGTTCCAGCGCGCATCGAGCCTGTCATTAAGGCCAAAGCGCAAGCGCCGGTAAGCCTGATGGCCAAGAACCTTGAGCACGTGAGGACACCCTTCCTGAATTGCGCCAAACCAATGTCAGCCAAGAGAGGGAAGGGGCAATCAGGAATACAACCGGATCGGAGCGATTGATCTCACCCTTCCTCGAGCAGCAGCAATTCGCAGGTCACCATCAGCACTTGTGGCTCAAGCAGATGCTCGACGGCGGTCACGGCTGCGTCGGCGACGAGCTGGCCGGGAATGGTGAATTCGTGATCGGGCAGGAACACGATGAAGCATTCGCCCGCCGCGACCGCTTCCTCGCCGCGGAATTTCAGCGTGAAGCGATGGCGCGCGCCGGCAAAGGTAATGCTGGCCCAGGGCTTCTCGTCATGCGCAACGATCTCGGCCCGGTCTTCGCCAAGCGCGATCAGGGCGCGCGCCAGCTTGCCGCGAATGCCGAGGCGGCGATGCCCTGCCTGCCGGGCCTCGCCCGCGCCGGTTTCAGCCATAAACATTGCGGGTCTCCCGATATTCGTTCATGAAATGTTCCACGCGTGCCTCGGTTGCAGGGCGCGGTGTGCGGCCCATGCGCAGGTCAAGCACGAAGCGCGGATCGTGTGCGGCCAGACGGCCGAATTTGGTGGGGGGCATTTTGGTATGGCGCAAAAAGACCTCGATCTTCCGAATGAGCATGATGGCAAAATCCTGTTCGTCCCGCTTGGTTCCGCAAACCGAGCCTTGAGCGACTCGATGACCCAAGAGTCGCCAATGAAATCCAACTTGTCTAGGAAAAATCTTTCGTGTAGGAAGTTCTTGCTAACCAAGGCTGGGAATTAACTATGGACGCACGGGAAAAGCTTGCCAATCTGGCACAGGAGCGCGGCAGTTCGCTCGCGGCTCTGTCGCGTATGATCGGCAGAAATGCCTCTTATCTTCAACAGTATATAACCAAAGGTAGCCCGCGTAAGCTCGAAGAAGAGGATCGGCGACACCTTGCGCGGTTTTTTGATGTGGATGAGTCAGAGCTTGGTGCTCCGGAAGAAAAATCCTACGAGCCTGCGCGCGGCGGCGCTGCTGCGAGGCAGAACCAGTGGGTCGATGTGCCGCGTCTGGCGGTGGATGTTTCGGCGGGGCCGGGGGCCTCATCGGCTGACGAAGTGCCGTTCGATGCTTTCCGCTTCAGCCGCAGATGGCTTGCAGAACAGGGGCTTTCGGGCGCGCAATTGTCCGCGATCCGCGTGGTCGGCGATTCGATGGAGCCGCTGCTGCGCGAGGGCGATGAAGTTTTGGTCGATCGGCGCGAACAGGCTTTTCGCGAGGGCATCCATGTGGTGCGGCTGGGCGATTCTTTACTGGTGAAACGCGTGACGAACGCGGGCGGGGGGCAATTCTCGCTCCTTTCGCAGAACCTGGCCTATCCGCCGATGCGGGTGACCGCCGAGGAGTGCGCTATAATCGGGCGGGTGGTTTGGAAAAGCGGGCGGTTGTGATAGTGCGATGAGATGACTTGCCGTCTTTGCAAATGGGTT
>DAIQNS010000365.1:0-1554 GCA_036788315.1 Alteraurantiacibacter sp.
ACGCCAAGGCGGCGGCGGGCGAACATTGCAAAGTTGTGGCCGTCACCATGCTCACCAGCCTCGATGAGCGCGATCTGGCGCGCACCGGAATTGCCGGAACGCCGCACGACCACGTGATGCGCCTTGCCGATCTGGCCGAAAGCGCCGGGCTCGATGGCATCGTGTGCTCAGGTCAGGAAGTGGGCGCGGTGCACAAGCAATGGAAACGAGGTTTCTTCGTGGTTCCCGGCTTGCGCCCGGCAGGCAGCGCGGTCGGCGACCAGAAGCGCGTTGTCACCCCGCGTCAGGCGCGTGATGATGGGGCAAGCGTGCTCGTCATCGGCCGCCCGATCAGCAAAGCCGCCGATCCCGAGCAGGCCGCGCGCGATATCGAGGCGACGCTTTGAGCGTGCCAATGAAGGCAATCGCAGCATTAACCTAGCGGCTTAGCTCTTCCCCAAGGCTTCGCGCCGCACTACATGCCCCACCCATGTCAGACATCCAGATCAAGATTTGTGGCGTAACCACGCCCGAAATTATCGACGCCGCGGTCGAGGCAGGTGCTACGCATATCGGGCTGATGCATTTCAAGCCCTCCTCGCGCCATGTCTCGGTGCAAACCGCCGCCAAACTGCGCGAACGCATTCCCGAAAGCGTCAAGGCGGTGCTCGTCACCGTGAACATGGAACCCAAGCCCACGGCTGAAATTCTTCAGGCGGTGCAGCCCGATGTGCTGCAACTCCACGGCGATGAAACGCCTGAATGGCTCGCCCTGCTGAAAGAGAAGGCCAAGATCGAGGTGTGGAAAGCGGTCGGCATCAAGGACCGCGCTTCGCTCGAACGGGCGGGCAAATATGCCGATGTGGCGCATATGATGCTGTATGACGCAGCGGCGGGCAGCCTGCCGGGCGGCAGCGGTCTTGCGCTCGACTGGCGCTTGCTGATGGGCCACAAGCATGTCCTGCCCTGGGGCCTTGCGGGCGGATTGAATGCGAGCAATGTCGGCGATGCTATCCGCTACACCGGCGCAAAGATGGTAGACACGTCCTCGGGCGTGGAAAGCGCACCGGGCAAGAAAGACCCTCGGCGCATCGCGGCCTTCTGCAAGGCTGTGCGCGCGGTGGGCTAATTGCCATTATCCCTAAGGTCAGGCTTTTCTTTTGCCGGCAATCGGGGCTAAGCGCTCGGGCATGACTGAGCCAACACCCAATTCCTTCCGCAATCAGCCCGATGAACGTGGCCATTTCGGCGATTATGGCGGGCGTTATGTCGCCGAAACGCTGATGCCGCTGATCCTTGATCTCGAGCGCGAATATCGCGCTGCGCAGGCCGATCCGGCCTTTGCCGCCGAGTTCGACGACCTGCTCGAGCATTACGTCGGCCGCCCTTCCCCACTCTATTTCGCGCCGCGCCTGACGGAGGAACTGGGCGGCGCGCAGGTCTGGTTCAAGCGCGACGAATTGAACCATACAGGCGCGCACAAGATCAACAATTGCATCGGGCAGATCCTGCTCGCCATGCGCATGGGCAAGACCCGCATCATCGCCGAGACCGGCGCGGGCCAGCACGGCGTCG
>DAIQNS010000366.1:0-1548 GCA_036788315.1 Alteraurantiacibacter sp.
AGGTTCACGGCAAGCGCAACCTGTTCAAATATCCCGAAATCGTGATCTGCGTGCCCTCGGGCTCTACCTCGGTGGAAAAGCGCGCAATCCGCGATGCCGCCTCCAATGCCGGGGCTTCGGAAGTTTATCTGATCCTCGAACCCATGGCGGCCGCCATCGGCGCAGATATGCCGGTGACAGAGCCTGTCGGCTCGATGGTTGTCGATATTGGCGGCGGCACCACCGAGGTGGCCGTGCTCTCGCTGCGCGGGCTTGCCTATACGACTTCGGTGCGCACAGGCGGGGACAAGATGGACGAGGCGATTGTCTCTTATGTCCGCCGGCATCACAATCTGCTGATCGGCGATGCTACGGCGGAGCGGATCAAGAAAGATTATGGCATTGCGACCGTGCCCGAGGACGGCGTGGGCGAATTGATCATCATCAAGGGCCGCGATCTGGTGAACGGCGTGCCCAAGGAAATCACCATCAACCAGGCGCATATAGCAGAAGCCCTGTCCGAGCCGATTGGCGCGATTGTCGAAGGCGTGCGCATTGCGCTTGAAAATACCGCGCCTGAACTTGCTGCCGATATCGTCGATCAGGGCATCGTTCTGACGGGCGGCGGGGCGCTCATTCGTGGTCTCGATGATCACTTGCGCGAAGAAACCGGCCTGCCGGTGAGTGTCGCTGAAGATCCGCTGAGCTGCGTTGCCTTGGGCACGGGGCGGGCGATGGAAGATCCGGTGTATCGCGGCGTATTGATGACCGCCTGATTGCAGGCGGCAGGAGGAAGCGGCGGCAATGCCACCGCCTAGTAGCCAGAGAAGCGGAAGCAATCGCAAGGCGCAAATGGGCCTGTTTACAGGCTATCTCTTCGCCGGGATTGGTGCGCTTGTCGGGGCCTTGCTCTTGATCATATCGCTCTGGCGTCCCGAGGCGCTCTACGGCCTGCGCTCGATGGCAAACGATATTACCGCGCCGGTTGGCGATGCGGGGGCGGCCACGCGGGTCGGTTCGCGCAATGTGTTCGAAGCGATTGCGGGATATTACGATGCAGGGAGCAAGAATGCCACGCTCGAACGCGAGCTGGCCATCGCCCGGGTCAGGCTTGCCGAAGCGCGAGCTCTTGAAGAAGAGAACACTCGGCTAAAGGCCATCCTCAATCTGGCACAGGGCGAAAACAAGCCGGTTGCGATTTCGCGTCTGATTGGCTCTTCCTCATCAAGTGCGCGGCGCTTCGCCTATCTTTCGGTTGGCCGGGATCACGGTGTCAAAGTGGGAATGCCGGTGACTTCGCCCAAGGGTCTGATCGGGCGGATACTGGAAACAGGCGGTTCGACCTCGCGTGTCCTGCTTGTCACCGATAGCGAGAGCATGGTCCCCGTCCGCCGCGCGACGGACAATGTGGTCGCCTTTGCCGAGGGCCGCGCCGATGGCTCGCTGCGTCTGCGACTGATCAACCTGGGTATCAATCCGCTGAAGGAAGGCGATATCTTCGTGACGTCGGGCGCAGGCGGATTGTTCCGTCCCGGCGTGGCGGTTGCCATGGTGACCAAGCTCGAGGAC
>DAIQNS010000367.1:0-1543 GCA_036788315.1 Alteraurantiacibacter sp.
TCTGGCTTGCGCACTGCTCGTCTACACTGGCTTGCACATTGCGATTACCATGACTGCGATCAAAGTGGGCAAGGGCGCGATACTGCCGTATTTCGCGCTCGTTATCCTGGTGGTCGCGATCATTCCTGTGGCGCGGCTGATCGAGCGGCGCTGGGAAGAGTTCGGCGAAGAGGCTGCAAGCGATCCGGCAATGGTGGGCACTTTCAGGCGCGATGCGGCCCTGATCTGGCTCGGCGCCCTGGGTCTGCCGCTCCTGGTTACCGGCATTTGCAAGGCGACAAGCTAGCGCCCTTGCTCCGGGCGCGGGGCTTGCTTTGGCAATTGCCCGGGTTCATTGATATGGAATGATTGCCTTTTTCCGATCCGTCGTGCTGGCGGCATTGCTGTTTGCCGCAGCTCCGACGCTCGCGGCGCTGGTGGCAGATACCGCGCCCCCTGCCGAGACCCAAGGCCCCGCTGCAGGTTCGATCCATGCCACCACCTCAGCGGATGAGGATGCGCGGATCGAGCGCCGCTTGCAGGCTATTTTCGCCAATGTCCCCAGCCTCGCCGGTGTCGAAGTCAGCGTCAGCGACGGCGTGGTCGCGCTGTCCGGCGAAACGCCCGACACCGCGGCGGCGGCGCGTGCGGAAGCGATTGCGGTCGGCGTCGAAGGCGTCGTCACTATCGAAAACACGATAGAGCGCAGCGTTTCTGTCGAATTGGGCGAGCAGGTGGTCGGCTTGCAGGCGCTGCTTGGCAGGTTCGTGGGCATGTTGCCGCTTATCGGGACCGCCTTGCTCGTCGCGCTCGTCATCGGGCTATTTGGCCATATGCTGGCCTCGCTTACCGGCGTGTGGCGGCGCCTTGCGCCCAATTCCTTCCTCGCCGATCTGATCGCCCGCGCGATCCGCTTTGCCTTCGTCATTCTGGCAGCGATTGTCGCGCTCGACATGATCGGGGCCGGAGCCTTGCTGGGCGCGGTTCTGGGCGGGGCGGGCTTGATCGGCATTGCGCTCGGCTTTGCCATGCGCGACACGGTTGAAAACTACGTCGCCTCGGTCATGCTGTCATTGCGCCAGCCGTTTCGCGCCAATGATCATGTCGTCATCGAGGCCCACGAAGGCCACATCATTCGGCTGACCAGCCGCGCCACGGTAATGATGACGCTCGATGGCAATCATCTGCGCATTCCCAATTCCACCGTCTTCAAGGCGGTGATCCTCAATTACAGCCGCAATCCGGAACGCCGCTTTGAATTCACGCTTGGCATCGATGCCGATGACGATGCGATGGAAGCTTGCGAACTGGGCCGCCAGACCTTGTGCGACTTGCCTTTCGTCCTCAACAACCCCGCGCCCCTGGTGCATGTCGACGAGGTGGGCGATTCCAACATATCGCTGCTCTTTCTGGGCTGGGTCGATCAGCGCGAGACGGATTTTGGCAAAGCACGCAGCCGCTCGATCGCTGCTGCCAAGAAGGCGCTCGAGGAGGGTGGCTTCGCCTTGCCCGAGCCGATTTACCGGCTTCGCCTCGATCAGCGCACCGGCCCGCTGCCCTTGCA
>DAIQNS010000368.1:0-1522 GCA_036788315.1 Alteraurantiacibacter sp.
GCATTGGTGCGCGTGCATGGCCCGTTCGTCTCGGACGAGGAAGTCGAACGCGTGGCCGAACACTGGCGCGGGCAGGGGCAGCCCGATTATATCGACGCCGTGACCGAAGAGCCCGCCGAGGGCGGCTATTCCTTCGAGGATGATTTCACCGCCTCGGACAATCCGGCCGAGCGCCAGTACGGGCAGGCTGTGCAGATCGTGATCGAGAACCAGAAGGCTAGCGGAAGCTGGCTCCAGCGGCAGATGGGCATCGGCTACAACACCGCCGCCAAGCTCATCGAGCGGATGGAGGAAGACGGCCTTGTCGGCCCCGCCAACCACGTCGGCCGCCGCGAGATTTACCGCGACAAGGACGGTAATCCGCTTTGAAGGATGAGGCCGCATTGAAGAAAACGGCCAGCACCGCCGCGCGCAGGATCGAGACGGTGGGCTGGCGCGAACTGGTCGATCTGCCCGAGCTTGAGCTGTTCGGGATCATCGCCAAGATCGATACCGGCGCGCGTTCCTCCTCGCTGCATGTCGACAGGCTGAGGCAATATCATGACGAGGCGGGCAATCTGCGCGCCGCGATCACACTGCATATGCAGGGTGAACGGCGCGGGGTGCGCAAGCTCGATCTGCCGATCAAGGGGTTTCGCGAGGTGAAAAGCTCGAATGGCGCTGTCGAGAAGCGCGCGGTCATCCGCACCAGTTTCAAACTGGGCGAACGCAGCTTCCAGCGCGATTTCACGCTTACCAACCGGGCCGGGATGCGCTATCCGATTCTCATCGGCCGCACGGGCCTTCGCCGCACCTTTCTCGTCAATGCGGCAGAGAGTTTCCTGCTGGGCCACCCTGCCAACAAATAAGCGCGCAAGCCTTACCGCCGCCGATACACCCGGATTGGAATTGTCGATGAAACTCGCCATGCTTGCTCGCAATGCGGATCTCTATTCGCATCGCCGCCTTGTCGAGGCAGCGCAGCAGCGCGGGCACGAAATCGAGATTCTCAACACGCTGCGCTGCTTCATGAACATCACTTCGCACCGGCCCACGGTGCATTATGATGGCCGGATCATCGGCGCGAATGATTTTGACGCGGTGATCCCGCGCATCGGCGCTTCGATCACTTTCTATGGCCTTGCGGTGCTGCGCCAGTTCGAGATGATGGATGTGTATCCGTTGAACGAGTCTGTCAGCATCGGGCGCAGCCGCGACAAATTGCGCTCGATGCAATTGCTCGCACGCAAGGGCATTGGCCTGCCCGTCACCGCCTTTGCGCATAATGCCAAGCAGGCCGATGAAGTGCTCGCGGTGGTCGGCGGAGCGCCGGTGGTGATCAAGCTGCTCGAAGGCACGCAAGGCATCGGCGTGGTTCTTGCCGATACGCCGCGCTCGGCCAAATCGGTGTTCGAGGCATTTCGCAGTGCCAATGTGAATATCCTCGCGCAGGAATTCATCAAGGAAGCGGGCGGCACCGATATTCGCGCGCTGGTCGTCGGGGGCAAAGTGGTCGCGGCGATGGAACGCACCGGCGCGGCGG
>DAIQNS010000369.1:0-1519 GCA_036788315.1 Alteraurantiacibacter sp.
GCATGGCGGGATGGCGGCAGGCGTCGACCGGATCGTGATGCTCTTGTGCGGCGCGCAGAATTTGCGCGAGATCACGCTGTTCCCGATGAATCAGAAGGCCGAGGATCTGCTGATGGGCGCCCCCAGCATCCCAGAACCCAAGGCCTTGCGCGAACTGCACATCCGCGTGGTCGAGCCGCCCAAGACTGCCTAGTTTCGCGCGCCGGGGGATGTTTGGCACACCAATTTTGCGCATCAATTCCATTTACCGCGCCTCGCGCTCTTGCCAGCTTGCACCACCTTCACTACGTGCACAAAGCAATTGCAATCCCTGGGTATCGAGAGGGCAGAATATGAGTGATATTGCTGATCGCGTTAAGAAGATCGTTGTCGAGCATCTGGGTGTCGAAGCCGAGAAGGTAACCCCCGAAGCATCGTTCATCGATGATCTGGGCGCTGACAGCCTCGACATCGTTGAGCTGGTAATGGCTTTCGAGGAAGAATTCGGCGTCGAAATCCCCGATGATGCGGCGGAAAAGATCAACACGGTCGGCGATGCCAATGCTTACATCGAAGAGCATAAAGACTGATATTCGCAACGCCCGCTCGTGCTGAGCTTGCCTGTTCGTGCCTTGCGCACGAATTGACGGGTTTGGAGGGGGTTACCGGTTCCGGGTTCTGGCGGAACCATGCAGGCTCAGCCCCGAACAAGGGTTGAGCCTGTTGCGTTTTTGACCGGCAGGTTTTCGGACCGGCAGATTGGGCCAATCATCTGGGCCTGATCGCAATGCCGCAAGGAATTGGAGAGAATTTATGCGGCGTGTTGTCGTAACCGGAATGGGGCTGGTGACTCCGCTTGGCGCGGATGTGGAAACCTGCTGGGCCAATATCATCGCGGGCAAGAGCGGTGCCGGGACCATCACCAAGTTCGATACCGCAGGCCAGAAATGCACTATCGCCTGCGAGGTCAAGCCAGCGGACCACGAATACGGTTTCGACCCTGACAAGCGCGTCGATACCAAGGTGCAGCGGCAGGTCGATCCTTTCATCATCTTCGGCATCGATGCCGCAGGGCAGGCGATGGAGGACGCGGGCCTCACCGACATGTCCGAGGAAATGAAGCTGCGCGCGGGCTGTTCGATCGGCTCGGGGATCGGCGGCTTGCCCGGGATCGAACTGGAATCGATCAATCTGCATGAACGCGGCCCCGGACGGGTGAGCCCGCACTTCGTGCACGGGCGACTGATCAATCTGATCAGTGGTCAGGTGAGCATCAAATACGGCCTGATGGGCCCCAACCATTCGGTGGTGACGGCCTGCTCCACCGGCGCGCATTCGATTGGCGATGCCGCGCGCATGATCCGCGACGATGATGCCGACATCATGCTTGCAGGCGGCGCGGAAAGCACGATCTGCCCGATCGGCATCGCCGGCTTCGCGCAGGCGCGCGCGCTCAACATGAGCATGAATGACCGGCCCACCGAAGCCAGCCGTCCCTATGACAAGGACCGCGACGGTTTTGTCATGGGCGAGGGGGCGG